>NZ_JBGONH010000045.1:0-42726 GCF_041439075.1 Vibrio sp. FF145 | reverse complement strand
TGTCACGCCGGGGGTCGCGGGTTCGAGTCCCGTCCACTCCGCCACTTATTAGAAAAGCCCTGCTAGAAATAGCAGGGCTTTTTTATATTTGAAGAAAAGAGTTTTGCTTGTAGATTGTACGAGTGCTGTAAAGGCATCGAGACCCTACACTTCACGCTATTCCGGCACATATTAGAAAGCCTAGTCTGACGACTAGGCTTTCGTCGTTTCCGGCATCTGAGTTTATTATTCGTCTCCGACTTTTGTTGAAGCGTTTTTCGTTGCTCACGAACTCTGATATTCCAACACTTATTATAAAAGTCCTGCTCTTTCTAGAAGCGCTTGATTACGTTAGTTGATATTTGTGGCTATCGATTCAATGATTAACCTTTAGAGAATGTCTTAGTGAGGTTGACTTCCTACTAATTTGAACTGGTTGATAAAGATGTCTCGTCTTTAGTCACAAGGTTTTGCTGGTTCGGCAACTCTTGCTATATCTCTACTGCTTAATAGATGAACCTATTAAGCAGTTACGTGAAACCCGCGGATTTAGCGTTTTATAGTTGGAATATTGATGGCCATTTAATTGCTAATTCAGCGTGATTTAACGTGGCTTTCGGTCTGTTGGTGAATATCTTTAAATGTCTTCTCTCAAAGTGAGCTCCTTTTACTCTTCAGCTTAGAGGCGTCACTTTTCTTTATGATTCCTCTCGAGCCTCTTCTTAGGGCTTGTTTATAAAAATCGCAAAACTACATACAGACACAATTAAAGTAGTTCTCTGTGTGTTTGAGAGGCTCCATTGCGTAATTTAATAGTTAGTTTGGTGGCGTAGCGTTGGACGCGTAGGGTTCGATGAGATGTGTTGTAGAAGTTATCTAGGGGTAAATAACAGATACAAAAAAGCCGATGCTAGACATCGGCTTAGTTTGAGTCGTTTTGAATTACGCTGGTTGAACGAGAGCGAGTGCTTTACGAGAAACCTCGTGAGCTGCTTTCGTTAAGTTTTGCTTCTCTAGGGCATCAGATAGGTATCCGTAATCTGAAACATTTGAGCGAAGTGCTAGTGCTTTTTCAAAGTGACTTTGTGCTTCTGCCCACTTCTGTTCTCTTAGGTAGAATTGAGCCAATGCGCTGTGTGCTTCGGCATTGCCACCATCTTTACTGATAGCACGCTCTAGCATCACAACTACTGGGTGGTGATCGGCAAGATTTAGCTCAGGAAGCAACATATAGAGCTCATTTGAACCACTCTTCGCAATGTTTTCTTTAATCACTGTGAAGGCTTCTGAATCAGCTTTACGAGCGATCAGTTGCTTCACAAAACAAGAAACAAGGTGAGAGCTTTGTTTTTGCTTTCTTGAAAGCTTATTCCAATGACTGATTAAACCTTCGCTACCTTGCTGCTGTGCCACATCGTGAAGCAAACCACATTGAGCTTTCTGTTCCAGCTCAACTTGTTCATCAGGTGTAAGAAGCTTGTTCTTAGCCAGCTTAGGCGTTAGCTCTAACAGTGGCTGCCACAGCTTAAGCTGCATGTAAGTGGCTTTTAGCAGGCCAAGTACGGCGGTGTTATTCGGGTACGAACCTTTCAATGTTGAAAGTGTATCGAATGCGGCTTCGTAGTTCGACTCACTGATCTGTTGTTTTGCTTTCGTTAGCTCAACGGCCAATAGAGAGTCCTCTTGTTGGCTAGCAAGCTCAATGTACTTATCACGCTCACTTGTATTGCCTTGTTCGTGAGCAGCTTGAGAAGCGACTAAATAACAAAGTAGCGGCATGTCGTGGTGGTTAGCCCAACGAGTTACCTTCTTCTCTGCGCCTTTCCAGTCACCTTCAAGAAGCTTGATGATGCCTTCATTGGTATAACGACGAGAGCGCTTTAGTTTACGAACACTGAACCAGTTCCAAGTTGTCGAGCTTGCGTACATAAGCTTTTTAAATAGGTACTCTAAGCCGAATAGAGCCGCTAGAAGAGCAATGACAAAGATAACCAGTGTTGTCACGCTCATCTCAATGGTTTTATTCGCAATTGAGATCAGAACGTAGCCTTGTTGACCAGAGAACTGAGTACCAACAATTAACCCAGCACCTAGAACGAGAAGAAGAAAAATCCAACGAATCATTATTTTTCCTCCGTGGTCATAACGGTGACTTCACGACGTAGGCGTTCACGTATCACGTCTGATAACTCATTTTGAGACTCAAGTTTCACAGGGTATTTCACAGAAATATTCTGCTCGCTCAGCTGCTTAATTGCCTTCTCAAACTCAATCACTGAGTTGTTATCTTGGTTTAGGTACGACTTCGACCACTCGTTAGCTGTTTGTAGTGCAGCACTGTAGACATCACCTTGTTCTTTGTAGATAGCGCGAATTGCGGTCTCTAGTTTGCCCTTGATATTCTCACGCAGGTAAAAGTGTTGCTCAGGAGAGAGTAGAGGAATAACTTCACCATCACGACTGCGGAATGTGATGAAGTTTTCTGAAAAGTCTTTCATCGACGTCATCAGGTTGTTCTGCCAGTCATTAATATCTTGAGATACGGCTTTTTTCTCAACAACGGCAGCCTCAGGCAGGATTGCATTGGCAAGCGGCAGCGTATCGACTTGTTGTTGTAGGCTTGTGATGCGTAGAACTAAGCCATCACGGTCGATAAGAGGAATAGTGCGAAGCTTAGTAATGTCATTGGTCATTGATTGACGAAGAGAGACCAAGCTTGGGTCATTCAGTGCGGCGATACGTTGATCGGCGCTTTCCATTAGTTTGGTTGCACTAACGGCATCATGCTCTAGGAACAGTTTACGTCCTGCTAGTTTCACAAGGTAATCAGCTTCAGCAAGCAACCAGTCATTTGGACGGCGACCTTTAACATCAGCAACCGCTAGCTGTAGGCTTTGAATGCTCTTCTGTTGCTGAGATTGCACGACTTGAGTTTTCTCCACCGCATGTGATGCTTCTTGGATAGTCTCTTGCTTGATGGTTTGTAGATCTTTATTTACCGCAGATTGGGTATTTTGCAGTTGTGCTTGAAGAGCAGCGATTTGAGCCGAGTATTCAGCGCTCTTTTGCTGCATTTGAAATGCGATACCGCCACTGAAGATAATTGAAATCGCGATCGCAATAGCGCCTAGTTTTACACCGCGCTTACCTTGCTTTTCTGCTCTCTCTATTTGCTCTTTATGCTCAGCTTGAGGCTGTTCATTTTGAGCGGTATTTGACGCAGAGGCATCAAGTTTTTGTTCAGGCTGTTTTGTCTCTGTAGAGTCAGCTTTTTCGTTTTCAACAACTACTGGCTGAGTGTCTTGTTTCTTTTCAGGTTCAATATGCTCATTATTTTTTTTGCTTGTCATGCTTATTTCCTGTTCTAGCTAGGGCCGGAGAGCAGCCAGTAATATTTGGTTCGTAGCACTGTGAGTATTGGTCACGTTTGAGAAGCCGAGTTGTTGTGCTCGTTCTACAATGCGCTGGCTTGGGACAAATAAATGTCTTGTTGAAAGCCAAGCCAAATACTCATCAGGGGTAATTGAGCAGAGATACTCCAATTGTTCCTGACTAGTGATGACAACTTTGGACGTTTTTTTGTTTATCCATGTTTGATAGGTATTGTGGTCGCTAATAGGAATATATTCTCTACGGTAGGTCTCACAATAAGAGACTTTTGCACCTCGATTGAGTAGAGAATCTCTAATGAGCTCACGCCCACCATTTCCACGCAGTATCAAAATGGATTTATTATCTACGCCATTAAGTTCAGTAAGTTTGAGAAGATGTTCACTATCACTCACTTTGGGATAGTTTACTTTTTGTTTACTAACTTTGCTTAAAACGTGCGCAGTTTTTTGACCAACGCCAAGATAAAGCGGCGAAGTTGGCCAAATAGATGAAGTTTTCGAAAGGATGTTTTGGGCAGCGGTCACGGCGTGGTGACTGACTGCAATAATGATATCGCTGTTATTAAGCTGGGTGCTTAAATCCGATGAGTGTGGATTATCAACGATACGAATAAGCGGATGATGGATTGCTTGAATCCCTTCATCCGCTAGTTGTTGGCAAAGCGATTGTCCCTCTGAACCGGGACGAGTCACCAACACTGTCATAGTTATTCTTGGTCTGCGTATAGCTTGGTTAAGATTTCTCTCGCGCCATCATCCAGCAATTGATTTGCCAGAGTAACGCCAAGTGCTTCTGCATCTTTGCGAAGGCCAGAGATCTCACCACGAACCATTTTAGAACCATCTGGTTCGCCTACTAATGCACGTAGCCAGATATTATCGCCATCTAATAATGAGTAGCTACCGATAGGAACCTGACAACCACCTTCTAGAGTTAGGTTCATTGCACGTTCGCATAGCACACGATCGGCTGTGTCTTTGTGGTTCAGTGGCTCAAGAAGCTTGATTAGACGTTCATCATCTAGACGACACTCAATACCAACAGCGCCTTGCCCTACAGCAGGTAGAGACTGTTCAGGTTCGATAAAGCTACGGATACGCTCTTCTAGCTCTAATCGCTTAAGGCCAGCTGCTGCCAACACGATAGCATCGTATTGACCATCATCGAGTTTACCTAGACGAGTACCAACGTTGCCACGCAGTTCTTTGATGATGAGATCTGGGCGGTATTCTAGCAACTGACATTGACGACGCAGGCTGCAGGTACCTACGACAGCACCTTGTGGTAACTCATCGATGTTGTTGTAAGTATTTGATACGAAAGCATCACGAGGATCTTCGCGCTCACAAATAGTTACTAGACCTAGACCTTCAGGGAAGTCGACTGGTACGTCTTTCATTGAGTGAACCGCTAGGTCAGCACGACCTTCTAGCATTGCTACTTCAAGTTCTTTAACGAATAGCCCTTTACCGCCTACTTTAGCAAGTGGCGTGTCTAGGATGATGTCACCTTTGGTCACCATAGTTACCAACTCAACCTCTAAACCAGGGTGAGCAGCTTGCAGTGCATCCCTTACAAAGTATGCCTGCCAAAGGGCAAGAGGGCTTTTTCTGGTCGCGATACGGATTGGTGCTGAATTTGTCATGGTGTTTCCGATATAGGTTCTGTAATAGGCTAATCCTACCATTGTGAGGCGAAAATTCTTACTGTTTGATCATTCGATACTTTGATAGCAGAGGGAATTTCATGAGTTCACCAAAATAGTGTGATTGGTATCTCATTTGAAACATGGGCTATTATTAGAAATAGTCAATAAAGAGGACACTACGGCGCCGCGAGTTTTACTTTCAGTCATCAAGGGATTCGTAAGTATGACGGCGTCCTTTGCTTTACCGATAAGGGTAAAAGTGTTAAATTGATCACGTTTTGTTGCTGCTTTCGTTCAGTAACTAAACAGAAGTACACTTAATCTCAAACCAAGGACTTACCTTGCAGGCTTACACTCAAACTTTGATTCAACGATTAGACAATCTAAATCAGCAGCGCATTGATCGTGCGTTGGCGTTGATGAATGTGCAGGGCCAGCGAGTTTTTAACCTTATCCCCGCGCTGCTTCACTTCAATCACCCGATGATGCCTGGTTATTATGACCAACAAGTTCCTTTTGGAATTCGTAGCTTCACGCTCAATGAATTCCAAAAGCAATTTGTCTCTGATACTGAATTAACTCTGGGCGGAAAACTTACCGAGGCCGCTGAACCAGCAATCTTGGGTTTGTACACCATGGGTAGTACTTCGTCTATTGGTCAAAGTACCTCAAGTGATCTTGATATCTGGGTGTGTGTATCTCCAGATATGGATGGCGCATCTCGCGATAGCCTGACCAATAAATGCCTGCTTATTACTGATTGGGCTGAAACCTTAGGGGTTGAAGCGAACTTCTTTTTGATGGATGAAGAGCGTTTCCGCTCGAATCATTCTGAAGAGATGACCGGTGATAACTGTGGTTCTTCACAGCACTTACTACTGCTTGATGAGTTCTACCGCTCAGCCGTTCGTTTGGCTGGCCAGCGTTTGTTGTGGCAAATCATCCCGCCAGAAATGGAGGAGTGCTACGACGAGTATGTCCAAGGTTTATGTAATGATGGTTATCTTGATTGCTCGCAGTGGATCGATTTCGGCAAGCTGAACAGTATTCCTGCTGAAGAGTACTTTGGTTCAAACCTATGGCAGCTCTATAAGAGTATCGACTCACCGTATAAATCGGTGTTGAAGGCGATCCTGTTAGAAGCTTATTCATGGGAATACCCAAACACCCAGCTTCTTAGTATTGACACCAAGCGTCGTTTCTTCGCAGATGAACCTGATCTGTATGGCATGGATAGCTACTATCTGATGCTTGAAAAGGTCACTCGCTACCTAGAACGTATCAACGACCATACTCGATTGGATTTGGTGAGACGCTGCTTCTATCTTAAAACCCACGAGAAGTTGTCACGAGATGCGGGTATTGGTTCTGTCGCATGGCGTCGTGAAGCCTTAACCGAGATGACTAAATCTTGGAACTGGGGACATGAAACCATTGCTGAGCTCGACAACCGCCGTAACTGGAAGGTTGAGCAGGTTAAAGTGGTACACCATGCGCTGCTTGATGCCTTGATGCTGAGCTATCGTAATTTGATTCAATTTGCACGTCGCAACGACATCACTTCAGCTATCAGCCCGCAAGATATCAGTATCTTGGCACGTAAGCTTTATGCTGCGTTTGAGGTGTTACCAGGCAAAGTGACGTTACTGAATCCACAAATATCCCCGGATCTCCATGAGCCAGATTTGAGCTTTATCGAAGTCCGTCAGGGTCAGTCAAATAAAGCGGGTTGGTACTTGTACAAACAGCCTTTGATTGCACATCGCATTCTCGGTCAGCCTTCACTTGAGCACCATGAGTACTTGAGTAAGTTGGTTGCTTGGTCGTTCTTTAATGGTTTGATTACTGAGTCGACGCGTTTGCACTCTGTGGTTCGAGATGCTCATATTGATATCGATAAATTTTATCAAATGGTGAGCGATCTACGTAATACCTTCTCTTTGCGTAAGCGTCGTCCGAGTATGCAGGCACTGGCGAGCCCGTGTGAGATAAGCCAACTGGCGATGTTCATCAACTTTGAAAATGACCCGACGTCTGAATTAAGTGGTCGCGCATTAAAAGTGGATCTTAAGAATGCCGATATTTTCAGTTTTGGTGAAGAAGGTAAGAGCTTAGTCGGTAGTGTTGATCTGGTTTATCGGAACTCTTGGCATGAAGTTCGTACACTTCATTTCCAAGGCGAAACCGCGATGTTGGACGCGCTGAAGACGGTACTGGGTAAAATGCACCAGGATGCGTTGCCGCCAGAGTCGGTCGATGTGTTCTGTTACAGCAAAAACCTACGCGGTGTGATGCGTAATATGGTGTATCAACTGCTTGCCGAGTGTATCGACTTGCGATTAAAACCGATTGAGCCAGAGAAACGCCGCCGATTTAAGGCTATTCGCCTGGCAAACAAAATGTTTGGTCTGTTCTTTGAACGTCGTGGTGTATCGGTACAGATGTTGGAAAACTCGGTCGATTTCTATCGTAGTATCTCGACGAATAAGCTGAAGGGCTCACCTTTACTGATGCTCGATAAAGAGCAAGAGTATCAGCTACCAGAAGTGGTTGATGGTTTTGCGAGTGAAGGTTTAATTCAATTTTTCTTTGAGGATACCGACAAAGGTTTCAATATTTATGTATTGGACGAGTCGAATCAGGTTGAGGTGTATCACCAGTACAGCGGTGAAAAAGATGAGATGATCGCAAGCGTGAATTCTTTCTACACTTCAGTAAAAGATGAGTCGAAGGTGTCGTCTAAGTTGATTAACTTTAACCTACCTCAGTACTACCAAATTGTTCACCCTGAAGAAGGTAACTCTTATGTGGTGCCATATCGTAACGATGCGACTTTAGCTTCTCGGAGCTCAAAGATAGTCAATATCTAGTCTTACCAAGACTGATTGATATTAAAAAAGGAGTGATTGATTCACTCCTTTTTAGTTTTGCTTACAAATGATTAGACCCAATTAATCTCTTCATCTGCGTGCTTTTCGCACTCTTCTTTGACCATCTCAAACAACGCCATGCCCGTCTTTGAACATGTCCACTTGTCGTCAACTAGCTTGAAGTGAAAGCCGCCAGATTTAGACGCTAACCAGATCTCACGCATTGGTTCTTGGCGATTGATGATAATTTGGCTGCGGTTTTCAAACTCCAACGTCATTACGTTACCAGTCACTTCATAATCAATATCTGCCTCTGATTCATCGATCGCTTCTTCGATGTTTTGCATCTGTATATCGACCAGCTTATGAAATTCAGTCTCGTTCATCCTTTCTATCCTATTGCTTTTCCTGAGTGTGGTGCGATTATAGGGGGCATTGAGTTAATAATCACGATGTGCAAAATGAAAAAACTAATTACCGCTTTGTTTATGGTGTCCGTTATTGGACTTTCTGGTTGTGGTCAAACGGGTCCTTTGTATGATCCTGATGAAGTTCAACAGACTGAACAATCACAATAAGTGAAACACGCAGAAATCGTTATTTATAAGGGATAAGAACTTTGGATTACTTCAACTATCAGGAAGATGGCCAGCTTTGGGCTGAGGACGTCGCACTTTCACAACTAGCAGAGCAATATGGTACACCGCTGTATGTATATTCTCGTGCCACATTAGAACGTCACTGGAACGCATTTGACTCATCGGTAGGTGAGCACCCGCATTTGGTGTGTTACGCCGTTAAAGCTAACTCGAATCTAGGCGTGTTGAATACCTTAGCTCGTTTGGGTTCTGGTTTTGACATCGTTTCTGGTGGTGAGCTAGAGCGTGTGGTTGCTGCAGGTGGCGATCCGGCGAAAGTTGTTTTCTCTGGTGTCGGCAAAACAGCCGCAGAAATGAAGCGAGCGCTTGAGTTGAACATTAAATGTTTCAACGTAGAGTCTGAGCCAGAACTGGAGCGACTGAATAAAGTGGCCGGTGAACTTGGAGTTAAAGCGCCGATTTCACTGAGAATCAACCCTGATGTTGATGCCAATACTCACCCTTATATCTCTACGGGTCTGCGTGATAACAAGTTTGGTATCGCCTTCGATCGTGCTCCTGCTGTTTATGCGTTTGCTAAAACACTCGATAACTTGTCTATCCATGGTATTGATTGCCATATCGGCTCTCAGTTAACGGATATCGAACCTTTCATCGATGCCACTGATCGCTTGCTTGCGTTGATCGATCAACTACGAGCTAACGATATCAACATCAAGCATCTTGATGTTGGCGGAGGTTTGGGGGTGGTTTATCGTGATGAATTACCACCACAGCCCTCTGACTACGCGAAAGCCTTGTTGGCTCGCCTAGACAATCATTCTGATCTAGAGCTGATTTTCGAGCCAGGAAGAGCGATTGCGGCTAACGCTGGTGTATTATTAACAAAAGTCGAGTTCCTTAAGCCAACAGAGCATAAGAACTTTGCCATTATCGATGCGGCAATGAACGACCTGATGCGCCCTGCACTTTACCAAGCTTGGCAAGATATTGTTCCAGTTAGCCCGCGTCAGGGTGAAGCTGTGACTTACGATTTAGTTGGCCCTATATGTGAAACGGGTGACTTCCTAGGTAAAGATCGTGACCTTGTTCTTGAAGAGGGCGATTTATTGGCTGTTCGTTCAGCAGGTGCTTATGGCTTCGCTATGTCATCTAACTACAACACTCGTTCGCGTGCGGCAGAAGTGATGGTTGATGGCGATAAAACTCATTTGGTTCGTCAGCGTGAAGAGCTTACGAGTCTGTGGGAACTTGAAAACATTCTTCCGGAGTAATTTTAAGCGTTATGCACTTCCACTTTTCTAAAATGCATGGTTTGGGCAATGATTTCATGGTCGTGGACTGCATTACTCAAAATATTTTCTTTTCTCCAGATTTGATCCGTCGTTTGGCGGATCGTCACACTGGTGTGGGTTTTGACCAGCTACTTGTAGTTGAAGCTCCCTATGATCCTGAAACTGACTTCCATTATCGCATATTTAATGCAGATGGCAGTGAAGTTGAGCAGTGTGGCAATGGTGCACGTTGTTTTGCTCGATTCGTTCGCATGAAAGGCTTAACGAATAAGTACAGCATCAACGTGAGCACCAAGAAAGGGAAAATGGTTCTTAAGATTGAAGACAATGATTTAATCACTGTCAACATGGGTATTCCTGAGTTCGAACCGGGCAAGATTCCATTTAAGGCGAAGCAGCCAGAAAAGACGTATATCCTAAGAACGGATGTACACACCTTGTTCTGTGGTGCTGTTAGCATGGGTAACCCACATGTGGTTACCGTAGTTGATGACGTCGATACAGCAGATGTGGATACCTTAGGTCCGCTGCTTGAATCTCACGAACGTTTTCCTGAGCGTGTTAATGCTGGCTTTATGCAAGTGGTTAACCGTGAAGAGGTTCGCTTGCGCGTCTACGAACGTGGTGCGGGTGAAACTCAGGCGTGTGGCAGTGGCGCATGTGGTGCAGTTGCTGTTGGTATAACACAAGGCTTACTGGCTGAGAATGTGAAGGTTCGTCTACCTGGTGGTGACTTACACATTAGCTGGCAAGGCCCTGGGAAACCTCTGTTGATGACTGGCCCAGCAACGCATGTGTTTGATGGTCAGCTTTCTTGCTAATAACGATATAACAAATAGATTTATAAAAAATAAAGGATAGGTTTTGTCTTACGTTGAAGGCGACACTCTGACTGCAGAGGTGGTTGCGGAATATTTACGTGATAACCCAGATTTCTTTCAAAACAGGAAAGATTTGGTTGATCGCCTTGCTATTAATAATGTTGAGCAGGGCGCTGTTTCTCTGGTTGAGATTCAGCTTAAACGTCAGCGTCATAGAATCGAAGAGCTGGAAGAAGAGATCACTGGCCTGATGTCACTAGCGGCGAATAACGATAAAACTTTCTATGAATTCATGGATCTGCAAACTCAAGTGTTGAAATGCAGTGACTTCATTCAGGTTATCAAGGCTGTTGAACAAAAAGCGTTGGAACTAGGGCTTAAGGCTCATGTACGAGTTCTCTCACAATTAGGTTTTTATCAGCTGAATGAAGAGCGTTACTCGAAATTTTCACTTAACCATTTCAATGGCAAAGATGCTTATCTAGGGCGATTGAGAAAGGCAGACAGACACGATTTGTTTGGTGATTATCCAGTTCCAGAGCTAGGCTCTTATGTAGTGCTACCCCTTGCTAAGCGATCTCCACTGGGTGTACTCGCTTTTTCTAGTGAAGATGGCGGACACTTCCAGCCTCATATGGACACGCTCTTTTTACGCCATTTAGCACTTGTTGTCGCTCATTTGGCGGACACCTTACCTTGGCAGATAAATAATGAGCCTAGAGCCCAAAATACCTCTTCCTAATAGCCTTCAAAAGCCGCTCTCTCGCTTCTATGAATATCTTAGAAGTGAGAAGGGACTCAGCTTACACACCCAACGTAACTACAAACAACAACTTGAAACCATGGCCGCTCATTTAGTCACTCTTGGACTAAAGGATTGGTCTCAAGTCGATGCGGCGTGGGTAAGACAACTTGCAAGTAAAGGCATGCGCGAAGGAATGAAAGCGAGCAGTATTGCGACTCGCTTATCGTCACTACGCAGCTTCTTTGATTTCCTTGTCTTGCGTGGCGAAATGACCGCCAATCCTGCTAAAGGGGTTTCAGCACCTCGCAAACAGCGTCCTTTGCCTAAAAACCTCGATGTTGATGAAGTCGGGCAGCTGCTTGACGTAAACGAGGATGACCCGCTATCGATTCGTGACCGAGCGATGATGGAAGTGATGTATGGTGCTGGACTACGACTGGCCGAGCTGGTCGGTATCAATCTTAAAGATGTGTTGGGTCGACAAGGCGAAATCCGAGTGATTGGTAAAGGCGACAAAGAACGCAAAGCGCCTTTTTCTGGTTTAGCGAAAGAGTGGGTTGATAAATGGCTCAAAGTTCGTGGTGCACTAGCTTCGCCGGGTGAGCCTGCACTGTTTGTCTCGAAGTTAGGGACTCGTATCTCTCATCGCAGCGTGCAAAAGCGCATGGAAGAGTGGGGCAAGAAGCAATCTGTCGCGAGTCACATCAGCCCGCATAAACTGCGTCACTCCTTTGCAACGCATGTACTGGAGTCGAGCCAAAACCTTCGTGCGGTTCAAGAGTTGCTCGGGCATGAAAACATCTCGACAACCCAAGTGTACACTCACTTAGATTTCCAACATTTAGCACAAGCTTATGACCAAGCTCATCCAAGAGCTCGTAAGAAGAATAAAGATTAGATTAAAGGTTTAACTATGCGAATTTATCGAGGGTTAAAGCCCATCAAAGCCATGACCTTTGATTTGGATGATACCTTGTACGACAACTGGCCTGTGATCATGAAGGTTGAGAAAGAGATGGCGCAGTGGCTTTATCAAAAGCATCCTGTGTCTGCTTCTCTTTCATTAGAAGAGTGGCAAGGTATCAAACAACAAGTCGCCTCTGAAAACCCAGCGTTAAAGCATGATGTCACCGTGTGGCGAGAAACACAGATTAAGCGTGGTTTGTTACAACTGGGGTATTCTCAGCAGCAAGCAGAACAAGCGGCTCGTGAAGGCATAGAACACGCTTTGTGGCTGCGTAATCAGGTGGATGTGCCACAAGAAACGCATCGAGTGATGGCTGAGCTGAGCCAACGTATTCCTTTAGTTGCGATTACTAATGGCAATGTCGACCCACATAAAATTGGCTTGGGGCAGTACTTCCAATTAATCCTTAAAGCCGGTCCTGACGGCAGAGCAAAACCCTACCCAGATATGTTTGATAAAGCTCAGCAATACCTAAACTGTGACGCTGAGAATATTCTCCATGTTGGTGACCACCTTATAACCGATGTCTATGGAGCTAAGACAAATGGTTTCCAAGCATGCTGGTTTAATGATACGGGTTCCAATTTATATTCTTCCCCGAAGGCAACAGTGTTGCCTGATGTTGAAATAGAGCAACTTAGTGATCTTATGCGATTAATTTAATGGCCGTAGTAAGCTTATTGTGTCGCATTTATGATATTGAATTGTTACATTAGTCACAATTCAATGCCTGTTTAGGCTAGGATAATTGGCGACTACTTTTTATCGATTTATTTCAGTCATAGCAGTGGTTGCGGGTTCTCATTTCACTCGATTTCGAACAAGGGTTGGCATGCAAACATTTACATTTCTCGCAAATACTGAGGAGTTATTTAAGTCTCAATTTGATCAGCGAGAGTGGTGTGACAGCAAACAGTACCTTATTCAAATTTTCTCTGCTCAGTCCTCTGATATCGCTCGTCGAATTGCCAATGCAGCCCTCAATCGCATAGGGCATGCGACGTTAATCGGTCAGAGCGCCCGTTATGTTATCTGTGATAACAGCCTGAAGCATGAATGTACCTTAGTCGTCGTCAGTGAATTTAACGATACCCATTTAACGTCTACAGTTCAGACGTTTACCGGAAACCCCAATCAAGATAGCCAAGATCTCGCTTCTCAATTAAACCTTACAGAAGAAACCAAAACGGTTATCAGCTTGTGCGATCAGGTTGAAGGGCGTGACTATCCTATTTATAGCGCCTTTGAGAGTCTACCTTACGCATTACCAGTTGCTGGTGGGCTGTGCCACGAGAATGAATATGGCCGTTGGGTCATGCATAATGAGCAAACCTACCAACATGCTTGTGTTGCGGTTGCATTGACTAACCCTAGCTTAAAGGTTTGGTCGGACGCGTATTCTGAGTGGAATCCTATTGGGATGAAATTGCGAGTGACACACGCAGTTGGAAAGCGTTTATATGCGTTGAATGACAAGCCGGCTATAGAGGTGTTCAAACATTACCTTGCTGATGGTAAAGATCTCCCTTTTAGTCAGTTGATGAGCTTCCCTCTGTATCGAGAGCTCGGCAGAAAGAAGTGCATCTCGACGCCTCTACGTATTAATGATGATGGTAGTATTGAGTTTGATAGCCCTTGGCATGTCGGCGAAGAGGCCCAATTTTGTTATAACCATCCTTCTTTGACCGCAGAAAAAGTGCGTCACGGCGCTGAGATGCTTGCCGTACATCAGCCTGAATCTGTGATCATCTATAACTGTGTATCTCGACTAGAATTTATCGACAGTAAACTTGAGCTCAAACCATTTGAAGGGATAGTAAACGCGTGTGGTGCATACTGCATGGGAGAACTATATCGCAACGACGATCGCCAAGAGATACTGCATCACAGCCTTACCTATATTGCGATGAGAGAGTCGGACGAGATTAATGAGTTTCGTTGCGAAGATTTCAAGCGAGACTCAACGGTATCGCCACTACTCAACTTAGTCAGAAATGCGGTCGCAGACCTCGACAGTATGAACACTCAGATGGAGAACAAACTCCATCAACAAGCACGTCGCTTAACTGAAAGCTACCGTATTGACTCTCGCACTGGGCTACCTAACCGTATTGTATTAAAGGAACGCCTCAATACGATTTTATTCAATGAACATCTGTTGACGCTGAAGCTGACTAATTTTCATCAAGTTAACGAAAAATACGGTTATCAAGTGGGTGACCAATTACTGCTTGATCTGTCGAATCATTTTGTCGACCGATTGCACCTTAGTGTGGCTAAGGAATCCAAGGTAAAGGTTGAACTGTTCAGTATTGGTGTCGGTGAGTGGGCAATTATCTTTAACGCGAGTGTCGATAGCGTGAAGATAGAGCAACGTTTCGTCGAGTTTGCTGATGGTATTGAGCATATTAATTTTGAGCCATATGGATTAACCGACATAGACTACCTTTCGGTTTCTCTGTGTGGTGGTTTCGCTAGTCGCTGTGATTTCTTAGCTGATAGCGGTGATGAGATCTTGTTGAAAGCGATTGAAGCTCGACGCTACGGGGTGCGGAACAATACTCACATCACTAATGCCAAAAACATTCAGGTGAGTGAGGAAGATCGTAAAGAACAACTAGGCTGGCTGAGCTGTGTAAGCCGCGCAATCTTAGATCAGAACATTATCACCTACTCACAGCCGATTGTAGCGTCTGGTACTCACGAAATGATTGGCCAAGAGTGCTTGGTCAGAATCATGGAGTCGGATGGTACCATTGTACTCCCTGGTAAGTTCTTACCCATTATTGCTGACACGCATCTCTATACTCGCCTTAGCCGGCACATGATTCGAAACACCATTGGCTACATGGCAAATAAGCAGAGTTCTTTTTCAATCAACCTATCCCCACAAGACTTACTGAGCGATAAGACGCTTGAGGTTCTCGAGTCAGCGATTAGTGGTATGAACGACCCCACTAGACTTGGTCTAGAGGTTCTCGAGTCTGAACAGATCAAAGATTATGGCCGCATGATAGAAGTGTGTGATCACTTCCGTGCTCTTGGGGCGAGAATCATTGTTGATGACTTTGGTTCTGGTTATTCCAATATTGATGAGATCATTAAACTTGAGCCGCAGATCATTAAGCTCGACGGTAGCTTGATTCGCAATATCGACAAAGACCCAAAGCAAAGGAATATCGCCTCTCAATTAGTACGCTTGTGTCAGGTGTTTAACGCCAAAACAGTTGCCGAATTTGTCCATAACCAACAGGTTTGTGAAATTGCAGAGCAAATGGGTGTCGATTATCTGCAAGGTTATTACTTTGGTGAGCCTAAGCGACTGTTTTAGTTGTTAAAGCCCTCAACGTCCTAATGTGACTTGCTTTTAAAGCACTGCACGGGCACAGATGATGGCTCTTTAGTGGAATGAATGATGTCTAACTAGCGTCACATTATTTATAAGACGATTGTAAGTATTCCGTGCAAGCTTTATCTATAATAAGCACAATAACAAATCATTAACGTAACGATTAATGTGAATATGCAATCGACCTCTTTCCAGATACAAGACATTAAGTGCACCCAGCGTGAATTGCAAAAGATAGATTTTCATCAACATGACAATCTACTGATTCAGGTGTTTTCTTCTTTCGAGAAAGATTCGGTGTTGGCTGCCTGCCAAGTAATTCAGTCGACTTTCCCCAACGCCAAATTGATTGGTTGTAGCGCTAATCACTACATCAGCCAAGGTGTGATCCTGCATAAAGGTCTCTATGTTATTGTTACTCGCTTTGAGGCGATGTCTTACACTTGTGGTGTTGTCGAATATAGCGAGCAGCCTCGACGGGATAGCCAAGCGATGTGGCAGCAGCTTGAATGTAATGCTGATACTCAAAGCATTATCTGTTTCGCCGATCGCTTGCAGATAAATAACCAAGATCTATTTTCAGCGTTTGAGCAGTCGATATATTCATTACCTATTTGTGGCGGTGCATCGACCATTACAGAGCATGGACGATGGGTGATGCTCGATGGTATTTGCTATGAAAATGCCTATGTCATGTTAGCACTGCACAGTGTTGAACTCGCAATTACTAAGGGGTATTACTGCGAATGGAACCCCATTGGTCGTACCTTCCGAGTGACTGGCGCTCAAGATAATCGGCTAGCTGAATTGGACGGTATACCTGTCCGAGAAGTCTATAATCGTTACCTCGCTGACGGTCTCGAAATCCCTTTTGAGCAACTGTATAACTTCCCCTTGATGGTCGGTGAACCCAAAGACCAGAACACTCACTTACCGCTCAAGGTAACAGAGGGTGGAGAGATAGAATTCAGTGGGTCGTTTCAAGTTGGTGATGAGGTGCGGTTTTGTTATGACCATCCTTCATTGACCCTAGAGCAAATCCGATTGGGCGTTCAACAGATTGCTTCCCATAAACCAGAACAGTTTTTTATCTACAACTGTACCTCTCGCATTGATTTCATTGATGGCAACCAAGAGGTTGAGGTTTTCCAAGCATTAGCGGACACCTATGGCGTGTACTGCATGGGAGAGCTCTATCAAGATAATGGCCAGCAACGAATTTTGCATCATAGCCTCACTTATCTTGCGCTTAGGGAAGGTGAAGGCAAGGCGGTATTACCATTAGAGACACAACCCGCGACCAATATTTCCCCTTTGTTTTCATTGATACGAAATGCTCTGCTTGATGTCGATGACATGAACAACAGCATGGCGAGTAAGATTCAACAGCAAGCGACCGCATTGACCGCGAGCTACCGAATTGATCGCCGTACAGGTTTACCTAACCGAAGCGTACTGCGTGAAAAACTGTCAAAAATGAGTACCGATAGTCATTTGTTGGCTTTGAAAGTCACGACATTTGGCCAAATCAATGAGAAGTATGGCTATCGAGTAGGTGACAAGCTTCTGCATGATTTAAGCGAGTATTTTCAAAAGGCGCTGTGGCAGTTCTTTGATGAGGGGTGTCAGCTCTATAGCATTGGTATTGGTGAGTGGGCGGTGGTGTTTGATAGCTGGGTGGGGCAAGAACATATTCATCAGCGTTTTTCTGAATTTGCAGACCAAACGGAACATGTGAATTTTGAACCAACGGGGTTGCCTGATATTGATTACCTGTCGGTATCCATCTGTGCGGGCATAGCCAGCCGTCGAGATTTTCCTACGACCTCGATTGATGATTTGTTGTTGAAGGCGATTGATGCTAGGCGCAGCGCCGTGAGTCAGAACAAGCATCTAGTGAGCGCCAAGACGCTCATTCAATTGGAGAAGCATCGCCAAGAGCAGCTTGGCTGGCTGTCGTGTGTCAGTCGCGCGGTGCTTAATCAGAATATTGTGGCGTGCTCCCAACCTATTGTCTCGGCGCACAGCCATCAGGTAGAAAGCTACGAGTGCTTGGTTCGAATTGAAGAAGATGGACAACTGATTGTGCCGGGTAAGTTCTTGCCAATCATAGAAGGAACTCATCTCTATACACGTTTGAGTCGCCAGATGATAACGCGTACCTTTGATTTTATGAGTCAGCGAACCGATTCGTTCTCAATTAACTTGGCGCCACAAGATTTTAGCAATGAGAAAACCATTCTTCACCTTGAGCAAGCCATCAAGAAAATCAGTCACCCACAGCGTATTGGCTTAGAGGTGTTAGAAACGGAACAAATTCAGGATTACGGTCGCTTGATCGAGGTGTGTAATCACTTCCGCGACCTTGGTGTGAATATTATTGTTGATGACTTTGGTTCCGGCTATTCGAACATTGATGAGATATTGAAGTTAGAACCACAAGTCATAAAGCTTGATGGCAGTTTAATTCGGAATATTGATAAAGATAAGAAACAGCGCAAGATCGCTCAGCAACTGGTGAGTTTGTGCCAGATACTGAACGCTAAAACAGTTGCGGAGTTCGTACATAATGAACCGGTGTGTCGAATCGCAGAGGATATGGGTGTCGATTACCTTCAGGGTTACTACTTTGGTCAACCGCAGCGTTTGTTCTAATCGAACGAGTTAAATTTCTTTCAAAGAGCAGCCAGAGTGTCGGTTTCACGTGAAACACCGATCGGTTCAATAGATTAACGTTAGATGTAAAAAGGGTGAGCTTATGGCTCACCCTTTTTGTTTCAGTTTTACGTTACTTACCGCAAGCCTCTACGTGGCTTCCTCTATTTGAGTGAATGACCACATTTATCCGCTTGAAACACCTTTAGGTAGTGTTGGTAGTAATCGTTAATCAACTTAGCCGGTTCGATTTCACCTAACGTTTTTAGCAACTCAACGCCAACTTCACAGGTACACAGGTGCCCGCTGTCTTGATTGCGGCGTAAGGTGTATGACGATTCAGTCGTGATATCGAGATGGATTTGAGGAATGGTGTTTAACCACGCGCTCTTGTTGAGCATTTTCTTCGCTTCCTGCCATGTGCCATCCAAGATGATGAATAACGGCTTACGGTCTCCAGCTACAGATGACACGGCTTGCTGGCACTCAATACTGCTGTCACTTGGAAACAGCAAAAAAGGCTGCAATGTTTTGTCTTCGAGTAAGGCAATCAACTCTTCTGGTGGTGTTTTTCGTTGCCATACGAAGGACTGACATTGCTGAATAGATTGCTCAAGTAACTTTCCGGTATTGGTGTCTCTCGACAGTTCATTCTCATGAGTGAGCAGTACAAGATCAGTTTGGCTTTCAACACTTGGTATGCGATGACAAATACATTGATGAGTGAAGCCACAACCACCGCAAGCTTGTTGATTACTCATAGTTATAGCTTAACTCCGCTTTGTGCGGGTGATACGCCATCAGCAAATAGAACCACATCACTGATATCAGCATCATTTGCAACTGGAGCAACACTTGGATTCAGTGGGTAGCTAACACCGGTGTAAGACAGTGTGTGTTTCGCAGGTGTTGCTCCACCGCCGCTGACATTGAAGATCAGATCCTGCCAGCCATGACTTTGCGATTTACCTAAGCGTATATCGCCCTTAACCAGTGTCACTCGGCTATTGAATCGCCAGTTGTCTTGGTGGTTTTCAAAGATAAGCAACGTACAGCCACCTGAACCACACCAATCGAGTTGAGCAAACAACTCTTCCTTACCATCACCGTTCAGATCGTAGGTCAGCCAACGGTACTGAGTGTTGTCTGGATCGGTATTGTTGATCTTAAAATACTCGCGGATCGCTTGGTCGACTTTTGGATCAAGTTGATCACTGGAGTTGACCTGCTTAGCGGTTAGATCAACGTTAGCGGGGGTGTTTGCTTGCGCTTGCGCACTCTTAGCTTCGAATAGCACCAGACCGCCATTGGCAATCGGATAGACCACGTTGCCCACTTTCTCTTTTTCAGCGATTAGCTTGCCATTATCGAGTGTGAAGATACGCTCGGAGATCAAATACTGTTGCTGGTGGCGAGTCATAACCACTTGTACCTGATTTTGGTTCAGTTGCTGCCAGAAGCCCTGCTCAACAATAGAAGGGTCTCCATTGCTGTATGAATAAGTCGTGATAGCACTGTGGTCATTGTTGAGTTCAAGGTTGATAGAGAACCCTGAGTTTTGCGTTGAGCTAGCGAAGTAGAGTCCGCTCCAGTCCAATGTTGGATCTTGGTTTGAGACCGTTGCACAGCCATTATAGTTACTGTCATTGAGGTTAAGCTTGGCATGCCATCCATAGATAGAATCACTCATGCCGTCGCTGCAACTCTCTTTTGTAAGGTTGAGTTTGCCTTGCGCTGCTTTACCCTCTAATTGGTAATCACGACTGCTTGGTGTGGTGTGGCTTGATTCAATATCGAGGAGCTGTGGTTGTTCGCCCATCTTGGTGTATTTGAGCTGGTCTTTATCGAAGGTTGCTGACCAGAAGGGTTCATTACCGAATACTCGTGTTGAACGCAGTGGTTGGTCACAACGATTAGGGTTTTCTGCGGTTAGGATATTCACTTGATCAACCACGAAACGTGCCGTGAAATCTGCGTTATACCCTGTTTGGCTCGGTACGGTTAGATGACCAATCAGCTCGCCGTATAAGGCTTGGTAAGGTCTCGTTGAGAGCCCTTGCGCTTCTAATGCGAGTTCTGGTGTTAAATCTAACCAGTATTGTTGTTGGCTACCGCAAGGGGTGAAGGTTCGGCTTTCATGACCTACCACAACTTGACCACGCATGATGAAGGTTTGCGGTTGAATGCTCAGTGGTTCATCCAAGGTTGCTGGTGGTAATTCAGGTTGTTGCGGCGTATCTGGTGCCGTTACACAGCCTTGCAAAGCGAATGCGACTAGCCATGTCACTGGGTTTTTCATTACCTTCATGTTATATCTTCCTCGGAGCAACCGTTAATTGGATTTATTATGGCATATTGGTTATTTAAAACAGAACCCGACACCTTCTCTATTCAGACTCTAAGAGTACAAAAAACCTCTTGTTGGGAGGGTGTACGCAACTATCAGGCTCGAAACATGATGCGTGATGACGTCAAGCTTGGAGACTTGGTGATGATATACCATTCATCATGTAAAAAAGTTGGCGTGGCGGGGATCGCGAAAGTAACCAGAGAAGCCTACCCAGACCACTTTCAGTTCGACCCAGAGAGTAATTACTACGACCCTAAGTCTTCGCCAGACAATCCGCGCTGGATAATGGTTGATGTTGAGTTTGTGCGAGTGACTGAACGCTTGATTCCTTTGGCAACACTTAAAGCCATGCCTGAACTGTCAGAAATGCCACTGGTTAAACGGGGCAACCGATTATCGATCATGCCGGTTACCGAACAAGAGTGGCAGGCAATATTAAGCAAAGAAATACTGGGTTCTCGATAGCGTTAGAGAGAGCTTTTTACGTAAGGTTCAAAAAAGGCAGCCAGTTGGCTGCCTTTTTATTTATACAGATCTCTTCGACGAGACGATATTAGAGTAGGTGCTTTTTTAGATAGTGAGCAACGGCGTCGTCTGTGTTGCTGCCAATCACTTCATTGTCTGGTAGAGCTTTCATCACTTTTTCATGTGATGTGCCCATGATTAGACCTTTACCCGCCATCGCCAGCATCTCTGCGTCATTCATGCCATCACCAAAGGCAACACAGTTATCCAGTGTCAGGTTCAATGATTTCGCAACAGCGTCTAAGGCGTGGCCTTTAGATACTTCAGCGGCCATCACTTCTAAACACCAAGGTGTTGAGAAGGCGATGTTCAGTTTGTCTCCAAACGCACCTTTTAGCTTTTGCTCAAACGTGACCAGATATTCGTGGTCTTGCTCTGGATGTGTGAAGAAGACTTTGGCAATGCCATCACTTGGGGCATTATCAGCTTCAAATCGTTTGTAGCTAAAGCCAGACTCACTATGGAACTTAGCGAGCATTTCGTCTTCACGGTCGAGTAGCCAATCTTCATTCTGGTACATATGAATAAAGATATTTGGATCTTGGCGAACAATATCAATAACCGGTTGAACTAATTTCTGAGGGACGTCCTGGCTATACATCAGTTGATCGTTCTGGTCGTGTACGCGAGCACCGTTTGACGTGATCATATATGCCGGAATCCCTGCGATTTGACGAATCCCTGCTACGTCGACGTGATGGCGACCCGTAGCGAAGATAAAGGTGTAACCTTGCTCGTGTAACTTCTTAAGCGTTAGTTTGGTAAAGTCGCTTAGCTGATGGTTGGGAGCCAAAAGCGTACCATCTAAATCAGAAGCAACAATTTTCACGGAATCTTTAAGTGCAGGAATAGTCATTTAACCCTCATTGCAAAATGCTTAGCAAATATCAATACTAGCCAACGCTAGCATCGTTTTAACTACAATATCTCTAGGTGGAAATTGTATGCCAATTTCATGCAAGAAAAGAGGGCAAAGCTCACTTACTTCTCTTCCTCTTTAGCGCTTATCTTCTTGGTCGGTTACTTAGCCTATTAGCCTATTAGCTTATTAGCTTATTAGCTTATTAGCTTATTAGCTTATTCGATCTAGGCAAAAAACTGATTGATAGCATCCAGTGTGTGATTACGGTATTCATCTTGCTCAAACAGCACCTCATGCCTAGAACCCTCAATCACCTTAAACTGGCAATCAGAGTTGGTTTTTTTTAGCTTATTGATGAACTTAACTTGAGCTTCGTTACTCACAATCTTCTCTTCCCCTGCCTGAATCAATAGCAGTGGGATCTTGATTTGACGAGTTTGTTGTATTGCCTGCTTGGCTGCCATTAACCCTTGCCATACCCAGCGAGTACTAGGTCCGCCAACCTGCAAAGAAGGGGAGCCGTCATACAGGCAACGGAACCACTGATAGCGCACCTTACTGTGGCTTAATAAGTTATTTTCGAAGGGCTTAGAGTAATATGCCTGTTGCCCGGGGGCATAAGTCGGCTTGGCATAAAAAGCGGTGAGAGCTTGTCCAACAAGCATTGCGATAGGCTTGAAGTACCATTCAGTATTGATCCCAAACATCGGAGCGCACAGAGTGACTTTGTCAAACGGGTGGTTGGGATGAGTTTGCAAGTAGCGAGTGGCGATTGTGCTGCCCATCGAATGTGCGAGCAGGTAGCGATTGGAATACTTGCTAAGATCAAAACTGGCAATAATGTCAGACATATCTGATACGTAATCATCAAACTCGTGAATGTGACCAATGTCAGAGTCTGTTACCATACGTTCCGACTGACCTTGACCTTGGTGGTCAAATGAATAAACGTCATAACCTTGCTGATAGAAATCATAAAAGAGCTCTTGGTATTTTAAGCAGCACTCGATGCGACCATTTGAAATAACAATAGCTTTGGTGTGTGTCGGAGAAGTTAAGCTACACCAGTACAACCTTTTTTTACCAGATGATGTAACATAACCATCCTTTCGTTGTTGCCAAAGGGTGGAGATCGGGTGTTTAATCGCTTGCTCGAACTCAGGTTCTTGCGTGTATGAAAACAGGGTGGCACTGTGGTTTTCCATGGGAAATTACCTGAACTGATGCATGTGAGAGCGTCATCGCTACTAATGTTGTTAGATTAAAGAACTAGTAAGGAAATGCAAATGGATACTCATGTTTGGCTTGCTTATGTCGTCACGGCGATTTTGTTTAGTTTGGCACCGGGCTCAGGTACCGTTAACTCAATCAGCAATGGGCTCAGCTATGGAACCAAGAAGTCACTTGCGTCGATCGTAGGCTTACAGCTCGGTCTTGCATTTCATATTATGCTGGTGGGAGCGGGTATTGGTGCACTAGTGGCAAAATCCGCCTTGGCATTTACCATCATCAAATGGGTGGGCGTGGTTTATCTTCTATGGTTAGGCATTCAAAAGTGGCGTGATAAGTCTAGCTTGGTGGCTTCAGAAGAAAAATCAACGCTATCGAGTGGCAAGCTGCTCAGAAATGCAGTGCTTATCAATTTGACTAACCCAAAATCTATCGTGTTCTTAGTTGCTCTGTTTCCGCAATTTATCGATCCGACACAACCGCAAGCACCGCAGTTGTTGGTGCTCGGAGTGACCACTGTATTTATTGATAGCGTGGTTATGTTGGGTTACACCTCATTAGCTTCACAAATGGGACGTTTTATTCGCTCAGATCGCATAATGGGTAAGATAAATAAAATATTTGGTGGTATGTTCATGGGCTGCGGCGCTTTGCTGGCTGCTGCCAAAGCTTAATGAAAGTAACAGAGTTATAGTTAAATTAATTAGAGTTATCAATAAATGACCGCTACGTACGTTGCTCGACAACCTATCTTAAACCGTAACAAGAACACGCTTGGTTATGAGCTGCTGTTTCGTGACGGTGATAGGAATGCCTACCCCGCGCATATTGAGTCTAATCGAGCAACGTATCGCCTGATCGTTGAAAACTTCTTGTCCGTTGGGCTTAACCCTTCGATCCCATCTTCACGCTGCTTTATTAATTTTCCGTATCAGAGCTTGATTCGCCGTCTTCCAATGAGCTTACCGAAAGATAAGGTCGTAGTTGAGATTCTTGAAACCTGCCAACCGACCGATGAGCTATTAGAGGTAATCAAAGGGCTTTATCAAGCAGGGTATATGATTGCCCTAGATGACTTTACTTCGACACCTGAGTGGGAACGTTTCCTTCAATATACGCATATTGTTAAGCTTGATATCATGCAGATGGGGTTGGATGCGGCGTGTGAGTTAGTCAAAAAGCACGAAGGGAAGAAGTATAGTTTTCTTGCTGAGCGGGTTGAAACGGAACAAGAGTTCCAACAAGCGAAAGAAGCAGGGTTTAAGTTTTTCCAAGGCTATTTCTTTAGTAAGCCCGAAATCATAAAGACTAAGTATATTAGCCCAGAGCAAGTGATAGCGATGGAGCTATTCCAAGAGGTCTGTAAGCCGGATGTCGACTTCCAACGTGTTGAAAGCATCGTCGCGAAAGATATTGCCTTATCCTATAAGCTTCTGCGCTTTGTGAACACTATGTCACCCCGTCTTGAGGTCACCATCTCTTCATTTCGTCAGGCCTTGGTTTATTTAGGGCAAGAGAAACTGAAAATGTTTGTCTCGCTAGCAGTAGCGTCTTATGTCTCTGATAAAAAGCCCAAAGAGCTGTATGGCTTGTCTTTGCAGCGTGCGCAGTTTTGCCAACGGATGTCTCGTTACCAAGTATTTAAAGGGCATACTGAACAAGCCTTTATGATTGGTTTGTTCTCATTACTTGATGCGTTGCTCGATCTGTCGTTAGAGAACTTAATTGAACAATTACCGTTATGCACAAGTATTAAGGTCGCCTTGCTGCGCAGAGAAGGTCCATATGGCGCATTATTAGCGCTTGAAGAAAGTTTCGAACATGCTGATTGGCAAAAGATTGATGATCACTGTGCTGATCTAGGGCTGAACGTGGAACAAGTGAAAACAGAACTCACTGAAGCTCGACGCTGGAGCCATATTGTTACCAACAAACTCTGATATTCTTCGTTAAACTTTTATGACAATGAAAACGCACGCCTTGACGTGCGTTTTTTTACAACTAACATATATGTATATCCATATATGAGTATGTAGTTATGCTTCCTCACCAATTTTTTAAATTACTGTCTGATGAAACGCGAGTGCGTTGCTTAATGTTGATTGTGCGCCAAGAGTGCCTATCTGTTGGTGAGTTGACTCAGGCATTACAAGAAAGTCAGCCAAAGATTTCCCGCCATCTTGCGCAGTTGCGTTCAAACGGAATTTTAACTGACGTTCGCCAAGGGCAGTGGGTGTTCTACCGTCTGTCACAAGATTTACCGGGTTGGATGCTAAAGTTAATTGATGACCTTATAGCATCGAACTGTTTGAAAACTGAATACCAACAGGATATTGAGCGCCTAGAAGCCATGACTTCACGCCCTCAATGTTGCGTTTAAATACATTTAAATTTATTGCCAAAATCGTTGAGATTGCAGCTAGGCATAGTCAACAACACTGCGGCTTCAAATATGAAGGCAATTAACTGAGAGAAAAGAGTATGACAGTCAAAGTAGGTATTAATGGTTTTGGCCGTATCGGCCGTCTAGCACTTCGCGCAGCATTCGATTGGGCTGAGCTAGAGTTTGTTCAAATTAACGATGTAGCAGGCGATACAGCAACACTGGCGCACCTTCTTGAGTTCGATTCGGTTCAAGGTCGCTGGAACCACGAAGTCACGGTTGAAGGCGATGAGATGATCATCAACGGCCAACGCATTAGAACTACGCAAGAGCGCGATATCGATGCAATCGACTGGTCTGGTTGCGATGTTGTCCTTGAAGCGACGGGTGTTCACCGTAAGACATCTTTCCTAAACAAATACCTTGAGCAAGGTGTGAAGCGTGTTGTGGTATCGGCACCAGTAAAGGAAGAAGGCATTGCAAACATCGTAGTTGGTGTGAATGACGCTATCTTCGATCCAGCGGTACATAAGATTGTGACTGCGGCATCTTGTACGACTAACTGTCTTGCGCCTGTTGTGAAGGTGATTAACGAGAAGTTGGGTATCGAAAACGCAGCTTTCACCACTATTCACGATCTCACCAATACACAAACTATATTAGATGCGCCGCACAAAGACCTACGTCGTGCTCGTGCATGTGGTATGAGTCTTATCCCGACAACGACAGGCAGCGCTAAAGCGATTGTTGAGATTTTCCCGGAGCTTGAAAATCGTATTAATGGCCACGCGGTTCGTGTACCACTAGCGAACGCTTCTCTGACCGACATCATCTTCGAAGTGAAGCAAGACACCACTGCTGAAGAGGTCAACGCGATGCTGAAAGAAGCGTCTGAGAATGAACTGAAAGGCATTCTTGGCTTTGAAGAGCGTCCCCTGGTTTCTATCGATTACAAAGGCGACCAACGCTCAACGATCGTAGATGCGCTATCAACCATGCTAGTCGGTAAGCGCATGGTTAAGATCTACGCTTGGTACGACAACGAGATGGGCTACGCAACACGTACCGCTGAGCTAGTACGTACAGTTGGCCTAGCTTAATACTCTTCATACTTGAAGCTGCAAGCGTTGTTAACTGCGTAAGTTCACCGGAGCGCCGGCCGCCCTAATCACATAGAACCCCTATGCTCATAGGGCTGAACTTCATTCCTTTGTAGGAAAAAGGTTGCCTAGCTGCAACTCCAATTATTTTGAGTATTGGTTCTATAAGAATTAAAGAGAAGACACAATGACACATCCAACATGGCAACTAGATCTAGAAACTGGTGCGTTAGTGCTTACTCCGTGCCCAGGCACTAAAGACGCTGACCTAGATGCATCGTTAACGCAACTGAAAGCACAAGGCGTTGAAGCTATCGTGACAGCACTTGATGACCATGAGCTTGCAAGCAAAGACGTTGCGGCACTTGGTGAGAAGACACGTGCGCTAGGCATGCAATGGTTCCAAATAGAAATCGAAGACGATTGTGCACCGGGTACCGATTTTGCTGCGAAATGGCAGGCGGCGAGCCCTGCGCTACACCAAGTCGTGGATAACGGCGGCAAGGTAGCAATGCACTGCATGGGCGGCTCTGGCCGGACTGGCTTGCTGGCTGCACACCTGCTGTTAGAGAAGAGTTGGGATCTGAGTAAGATTGTTCAAGAAGTACAATCACTGCGTCCGGGCGCGTTTACTAAGTCAATTCAGGTTGACTATATTCAAGGTGTTGCTGCTCAGTAACATCTCACTCAGCAGTTACAAGAGCTTTTGGAACATCATGATCCAAAAGCTCTATCTACTCTTCTTACTTCGCTTTTCTCCGTTTTTATAGGTGTGATGTTATGTTCGCAAACCTAAGCAAAAGCGTTCGCCAATACATGTTGGTGACCTTCAACTACTGGAACTTCACCATTACTGATGGTGCACTTCGCATGCTGGTGGTTCTGTATTTTTACGACCTTGGTTACAGTTCGTTAGAAATCGCCTCACTGTTCCTTTTCTATGAATTCTTTGGTGTGGTGACTAACCTAATCGGTGGTTGGTTAGGGGCGCGTCTTGGCCTCAATAAGACCATGAATATCGGCTTAGGGATGCAAGTTGTCGCTTTGGGCATGCTCGCGGTGCCAACCGCAATGTTGACCATTCCTTGGGTAATGGCGGCGCAGGCCTTGTCTGGTATCGCTAAAGATCTCAATAAGATGAGTGCTAAAAGCTCGATTAAAACCTTAGTCCCAGATGAGCAGCAAGGTGCGCTTTATAAGTGGATTGCGATTCTAACCGGATCTAAGAATGCACTGAAAGGTGCCGGGTTCTTTATCGGTGGCTTACTGCTTTCGACGATTGGTTTCCAATACGCAGTGCTCGCGATGGCTGCTGTGCTGACCTTGGTCTTCATTGGCAGTTTAGTGAGCTTAGAAGCAGACATGGGCAAAGCGAAAACCAAACCGAAGTTTAAACAAATCTTCTCTAAGTCTGAATCCATCAATATCTTGTCGGCTGCGCGTATGTTCCTGTTTGGTGCTCGTGATGTGTGGTTTGTGATTGCTTTGCCGATTTATCTAGGCAGTGTGTTTGGTTGGGACCACTCATGGGTGGGTGGCTTCTTAGCGGCTTGGACCATCGCATACGGTTTTGTGCAGGGCATTGCACCTAAGATTACTGGTAAAGCACAAGGCAAGGTGCCTGATGGACATGCAGCGCTACTGTGGGCGGGTGCATTGGCTATTGTGACTGCCGGTATTGCCTATGCGGTGCAAATTGGCTGGCAACCCGAGTTCGTTATTGTCGGTGGATTGATGGTATTTGGTGCCATCTTTGCGGTGAACTCATCACTTCACTCATACCTGATTGTGAGTTACGCGAAAGGCGATGGGGTTTCTCTTGATGTTGGTTTCTACTACATGGCAAACGCGATGGGTCGCTTGATTGGCACGATATTGTCGGGCTTGGTATTCCAGATGGCCGGTTTGTCTGCGTGTCTGTGGGTATCCTTCGCATTCTTAGCGATAACGACGGTGATCTCTCTGCGTTTACCTAAAGTGCCGCAAATCTCAGCGGCATAAGCTTCAGCCGCATGAGCCTCATTTGTAAGAGTGAAAGTCGCATTGCTTAGGTCGGGTAACCTAGAGTCGAATAAGTTAAATTCGCGATAAGTATCTTCTTTAACACTAAGCTGACTTGGTATTTATTCCGGTCAGCTTTTTTATTGCTATAGTAGAATGATTGAATATTAATCAGGCATTTACATGAAGCAGCGAATTCTCTTTTTTGATTTAGCACGATGTGTCGCGGCCATAGCTGTTATCGCGATTCATGTTTTGGCGCCTTATCGTAATGAATTAAGCACCATTCCTTTCGGTGAGTGGCTGACTGCCATTACGGTGAATGGTTTCAGCCGCTGGGCAGTGCCTGTGTTCATCTTGATTTCTGGTGCATTGATGCTGAGTGATCAGCGCCCGTTTGACGCCAAATACTACCTCAAGCGCCGTCTGGGTAAGGTACTGATCCCATTCATTGTTTGGTCGCTTTTCTATACCTACCTATCAGGTTGGTCGCTAATGGGTTTTGATGCGGACGTCAGTTGGGAGGTTTTGCTCAATAGTTATCATCACTACACGTACTATCACCTTGGTTTCTTCTATTACTTCATCCCACTCTACTTTGTGATTCCTTTTTTACAGATCATGGTCAGAAAGTACGGTGATAGATCTGTCTATGCCTTTACGGCGGTATGGTTGTTCACAACGTTATTGTTCTTATTGAAAATCGATGGCCCTTGGAGTCACGAGTTGTGGTTGTACACCGGGTACTTACCGTTGGGTTACCTGCTGTATAAGATGGTTCCACTTAACAAGATGACTGTCGGCGTGAGTGTGTTACTTGGTGGATTAGCGTTACTGACCACGGTTTATATGGTGGTTGATGCAAGTTTGGTCGCAGAAGAATACACGGTAGGGCGTTGGTTATCTTACAAGACGTTGAACACCGTATTAGCGGCGAGCATGGTGTTCATGGTGTGCCGTTACTATGGTGAAGGCTTGTCTGAGAAGAGCAATCAAGTGGTTGGTTTTATCAGTAAACACAGCTTAGGTATTTATCTGCTGCACCCGATTTTCTTATGGCCAATGAAAGAGTTCGGTTGGTACCAAGGACACCCTGCTTGGGTTATTCCATTATGGATCGTGATCAGCGGAGCTGGCGCGTTATGGATGAGCTGGTTGGTCTCTAAGTCAGAGAAAACACGTTGGCTATTGCCTTAGCGGTGGGTGCTAAGGCTTTCTGATGGATTGCTTAGAAGATACAGTTGAAGTACCTAATGTTTAGCGCTTCAATGCAAAGTGTAAGAACTTATCGCCTTGGTAGGTTAAGGTACCTTTGTCGCCAGGGTTCAGGGCGTGGAAGTAGTGGATGCCGACTTGGAACTCTCGTTTTGGACCAACCACACCACGTTGAACGTAAATCCAATACTCTTGATCTTCTTGGCCAGGTTCTGCATCAGGAAGGTCGATGGATTGTTTGTCCAACACAGTGACGTTCACTTTCTTTTCTGGCGCATTTTCACCTTGTGAGTGCTTTCGATAGAAACCAAGAAATACCCAAGCCGCTAGACCTGCGAGTGCAAAGATGGCAAAAAAGAGTGAATTAGGCATGTAACCTCCATGTAGTCGTGATGGTTATTCTAATCTTTCAAGCAATAGGGATATGTGTTTCAAGCCGTTATTCGTGAACTGTTGTAAGCCAAGCTGATTATTTTTCGGCAGACATCACATTTAGAGGCCAGTTTGGGATAAAGCATTGTTATTTATTGTCTCTTTCTCTCGTAAATAACAGTGATTTTGTATAAGAATAGGGAAATGCTCGACTAGAATTATAGTGTGGAGTGGGAGGGCTAATATGACCGATATTGAAAAAGTGGTGACAAGAACTCGTAATATAGAGAAATTATTGAGGCTTCAATATCATGCCGAAGGCGAAGGATTGCATGAGCTTGTGTCAAGCTGTGAAGAAAGGCTACCGCACGATACGGTGAGTAAGCTGCGTTATATCGCAACGTGTCGTAATAAGGTAGTCAATGAGCATGAGGCTAAGTTGGAAGACCAGCATAAGTTCATCATGATGTGTAACGACTGTGAGAAGGAGTTGACTCCACGTAGTGGTCGTTTTATTTGGCGAGTTGCAATCTTACTGATGATGGCAATGACTTTAGCTGCCGCTGGTTTCTATTATGCGAACTGGGATGTGTTAACACTGCATCTGTTTTCGAAGTGAAAAAATTGAACAAAAAAAGGGACGCTAATGGCGTCCCTTTTTTTATCTGTAACTTGCTTAGTACATCATCGGTAGTGTCATTAGACCTACAACTACCGCGATCATTACAAGTCCTTGTCTTTGCGAAGATGAAATCATAACACTACTCCTAAATTTGGTTGTCTCTCGCTATGTTTTAAAGAATAGCACTACTTATAGCTTTAGATCAAGAATTACTTTCGAAGCCTTTAAAAGTGATAGAAAACTATTGGGTTTTCTATCACTTTTGCTATGTTTTACTGTGTATTTTGGGGTGCTATTATTTTGTTCGTTATGATTTTTTTTTGTTCTCATTTGGTTTAAGTGATTGTTTTGTAATGGTCATTTTGTGTAATTTATATTGTTAAAGGTTGTTAAACTGTATTAATAGGGCTTGGTGGTGTCTAGGTTTGTTTAATTAAGATTTATAGGTTTTAGGTTTGATTTTTGTGATGGTTTTTTGACAGGAAGCTTAGCGAAACCTGACAAAGTGGTTTTTATAAAGGTAATTTACGCACTTTGTAAGTCTAGGTTTGTATAGTGTTGGAAAGTTCTATGTAAGTCTGTTTTTTTGATTTTAACTGTTTGTTTTTAATGTGTTTGTGTATTTGATTTTGAACTTTTAGTTATGTGGTATTTGCAATGTATAGCGATATATTGTGGCGTTGGCATGATAGAAGTCATTGGAATTTAAGTTTGGGTTCTCTAGCGTCAATTTATATGAGCTTTCCGAACAATGAGTCTATTTTAAAAGGAATAATCACTATCGCTGCGGGTATTGTGACGACTTCAATCTAAAGATGCTCTTTTTAGTGGAAGCGTAATCAAGATCCAATTTTGAAGGGCTGAGGCTTTACATCAACACCCGTGTGCCTAGACTGGCGACGATTAAAAGCAATAGGGCAAATGATATGTGGAGTTGGTTGGCGGTTTCCTTGTCTGGTATTGGAGCAATAACAGGAACGAAACATGGGCATATCGGTCAGGCTTTATTGTATAAGGTCTTTACGTTTGTATTATTGGCGACTATTGCTCTAACTCAATCTGTTGTCGTTGATTTTACCTATTGGGTAGTCGCTGGGTTAGCGATATCCGCGATCGCAGATGTGCTTCATACTGTTACTCAAAAACGTCTTCTGCATTTTGTGTGTTTCCTGTTGGCTCAACTTTGTTACAGCAAAGCATTTTGGTTACAGCTATCAGGAGAAATGGTCTGGTGGTTGTTCGCGCTGCTGTTAGCTGCATGTATCGTTGCTTTCTTCCTATTACTCCCTCGCTTAGACAAACTCGTTTTTCCAGTGGTTATCATGGGTATTGTGCTCATTCAGCTTGCTTGGGCCTCTGGTGAAGTCTGGTTACTTGAGCCTCAGCTATCACATGCTGTTGGTTTTGTTGGTTGCTGCGTGCTGCTGCTTTCCGCATTGGCGTACGCCCTAAATTTCTATCGCAGCCCAATTAAGGGCGCTTATTTTTGGGTAACGGGCAGTTACTTTCTTGCACACGCTCTCATCGTTGCTTCCCTCACCATTTAGGGTCGAGCTAGCTTAACTCTGAGCTACATCAAGGCAGCTCAGATGAAAGTAGGTACTCTACGTCTACTTCATTAAACATGAGATAGACTTATGACTACCGAAATTCATGCACACAACGTTTTAAACTTACTGAGTGAAAAGCCACTGACTCGTGAAGAGTTGACGAAAGAGCTCGCTCAAACCTATGGCGCTGAAGCTCGCTTTCATACGTGTAAGCTGAACGGTCTGGATTTAGATGGATTGCTGAAATTTTTCCTGAAAATGGAAAAGGTCGTGATCATTGATGACAAGCTTTGCACTAATCGCGAACGTGTTTGTAATCACTGATTTTGAATGACCATCAGTTCTTGTCGCCAGTGAACTGTGATTAGCGAGTGGATGCGATATTCTTGGCTCCACTCCGACCATTTCTCCCTCGTTTGGCTCTCATAAATACCCTTCCAATAACGTAAATTCCTAAGTTTGTTACTGTGTTCGAAAATCAATCTTGAGGCTGCTATACTCCGCGCACTTACGCTTTCGAGACAAACTTATGGAAATTTTATCTGCAGCGACCATGCTGTTTCTTATTATGGATCCGCTTGGCAACTTACCAATCGTGCTTTCTATCCTTAAGCATATTGATCCGAAGCGTCGCCGTATTGTTCTTGTTCGTGAACTAATGTTTGCGCTGATTATCCTGCTGCTGTTCTTGTTTGCTGGTCAAAGCATCATGAACTTCCTGCATGTGCAGCCTGAAACCTTGAGTATATCTGGCGGTATTATTCTGTTTATCATCGCGATTAAGATGATTTTCCCAAGTGCGGGTAGTATTACTGGCCTCGCGGCGGGTGAAGAACCGTTTATTGTGCCGATGGCGATCCCTATGATTGCTGGCCCTTCAGTGATTGCGGCATTGATTCTTTTGTCGACCCAGCATCCTGACAACATGTTAGAGCTTTCAGGCGCAGTGATGCTGGCTTGGGGCGCGACTTTCTTTATTCTGATGTTTAATGGCTTCTTCCTACGAGTACTAGGTGAGAGAGGCCTTAAAGCCATCGAACGCTTGATGGGCTTGTTGTTGGTTATGCTGTCGACGCAAATGTTCCTAGATGGTGTAAAGGGCTACATGGGCTAACATCAGTATCATCGCTGAATAAAAAAACGCCGCTCAAATGAGCGGCGTTTCTGTATCAACTGTTTCTGTCATGATGTTTTCTGTCGTTAAGCGTTTTATATCTGAGCTTAAGCTTTATTACATCATGTGTTTGCGTCGGATATCGAGTAGGGCAAAGACGCCGAAAATCAATATTGACCACTTCTCCCAACGTGACATTTCGATCTTATCGCCAAAAGCACCGATGAAAATCAGCATCTGCAGGCCGTGCATGAAGAATAAGAATGCTGTCATGATATAAAGCGCAATCGCAGCATTACCCGGGAATGGGTAGAAAATATTGGCGATTAAGATAAACCAAACAAAGGCTATGGCTGCTTTTGCTAGTGGAAGCAAGAACTTCATTCAATAACTCCTATTCTTCAGTGATTCGATTGAACAGTCGGTAGCTCGACTGGCCCGTGGTCTTATCGCGATGTAATTCCCAGTTTTCTGGCATAGCTTCGAGTTTTAGCTCTTTCTCTGTCTCGACGTAAATGATGGCGTTGTCTGCAAGCCAACCGTTGCTCTCAAGCAGTTGTACTGTTTCTGCGAGTAAGCCTTTACGAAATGGAGGATCGAGAAAGACCATATCGTAAGGAGTGCCTGGCTTCTTAAGAAAAGAGATAGCATCAGTGTTGAACACATTGATGTTGTCTGCTTTGAGCTCTTTCGCGTTATCAGAAAGCTGTTTGGCCGCTTTTTGATTCATTTCGAGCAGTGTCACCATTTTTGCTTGGCGAGAAGCGGCTTCAAAACCTAGACCACCAGAACCGGCGAATACATCCAAGCAGGTCGAATGTGGGATATCTTGTGCCACCCAGTTAAAGAGTGTTTCTTTGACTCGGTCAATGGTTGGGCGTAATCCTTCTAAATCATGAACAGGCAGCTTTCTACCTCTCCATGAGCCACTAATAATTCGAACAAAGCCTCCGGATGGCTTTTTTTGTGATGTGTTTTGCTGGCGACGTCTTACCATAGATTTTTTGACCGCTAATAAAGTGATACTATACCGAGCCCAATTTAAGTGGGTTCGAGTATTAAATAAATTTACAATGACAAAGTGTATCAAGCTAAAAGCAAACTTATCACTGCTTTGTCATTTTTCTTTACTATTCGTTTGTACAAGCTTGTATTGTATAACAATAGCAAAGAGTCGACGTGTATTAAGTCAATACAGCTAATTAGTAGATCTAGGAAACTCCTCTGATGACGGAAAAAAAGAAGCGCGGATTATTATCGTGGCTTGGTTTTGGTGAAGAAGAACAAAGCCCAAAAACTCAGAATGAAGCGAACGTAGAAAACGTTGAAGATCAAACTGAAGTTGAATCACAAGTTGAGGCTGAACAGGTCGCACCTGAAGTTGAAGACGCTAAATCAACGGAACCTAAGTCTGTTGAATCTGAACTTACGGAGTCAGAGCAAACGCTTGAAGAGGCTCAACAAGATCAGCAGCCTGTCGCAGCAGAAGCAGAAGCAGAAGCAGAAGCAGAAGCAGAAGCAGAAGCAGAAGCAGAACAGGAAGAAGTGATTGCTCCTCAATCTAAGGTTGAAGAAGTTCAAGAGAAGCCGACAGAAAGCTTCTTTGCACGACTTAAGCGTAGCCTCAGCCGTACTAAAGCAAACATTGGTGCTGGCTTCTTTGGTTTGTTCAAAGGCAAGCAAATCGATGAAGACCTGTTTGAAGAATTAGAAGAGCAACTTCTGATCGCCGACGTGGGTATGAATACCACCGTGAAGATCATTGAAAACCTAACAGAAAAAGCATCCCGTAATGACCTAAAAGACGGTGAAGCGCTTTATGGTCTGCTTAAAGAAGAGATGTCAGAAATCTTGAGCCAAGTGGAACAGCCACTGGTTGTTGATACCACTAAAACACCTTACGTTATCTTAATGGTGGGTGTGAATGGCGTGGGTAAAACAACCACTATCGGTAAGCTGGCGAAACAATTCCAAAGTGAAGGCAAGAAAGTGATGCTGGCGGCGGGTGATACCTTCCGTGCGGCAGCGGTTGAACAACTTCAGGTTTGGGGGCAGCGTAATGATGTTCCGGTTATCGCTCAGCACACTGGTGCCGATAGCGCGTCTGTTATCTACGATGCGATTGAAGCGGCGAAAGCGCGTGGTGTTGATGTTGTGATTGCAGATACTGCAGGCCGTTTGCAGAACAAGAGCAACTTGATGGAAGAGCTACGCAAGATTGTTCGTGTAATGAAGAAGATCGATGATTCTGCACCGCACGAAATCATGTTAACGCTAGATGCAGGTACCGGTCAGAATGCGATTAGCCAAGCGAAGTTGTTTAGTGACGTGGCACCAGTAACGGGTATTACGCTAACTAAGCTAGATGGTACAGCGAAAGGTGGCGTAATTTTCTCAATTGCTGACCAGTTCCAGATTCCAATCCGCTACATTGGCGTGGGTGAAGGCATTGACGACCTGCGTCCATTTGAGTCGAAAGACTTTATTGAAGCACTATTTAGCCGCGAAGAGTAACGCGTGTAGCAAAGTGGTTTATCCTTAACCTGCTACCGTTTTAAATTTGATATGAGTGATCGTAAGAGGAATTTTCGGTGATCAAATTTCAGCAAGTGAGCAAAGCCTACCGAGGCGGACGACAAGCGCTCCAAAAAGTGGACTTTCATCTCAAACGAGGAGAGATGGCATTTTTAGGCGGGCACTCTGGTGCTGGTAAAAGTACCTTGCTGAAGTTGATCTGCGCGATAGAGCGCCCAACTGACGGACGTGTTTGGTTTAACGATCACGATATTACTCGTATCCCAGCCAAAGACATTCCCTTTTTACGCCGTAATATCGGGATTGTCTTTCAAGATCACCGTCTACTTATGGATCGCTCGATCTTCGATAACGTCGCTCTGCCTATGCGTATTGAATCTATTTCTGAAAACGAAATTAAACGTCGAGTTAGCGCCGCGTTGGACAAAACCGGTTTATTAGATAAAGCCCGTTGTTTGCCAAGCCAGCTCTCTGGAGGTGAACAACAACGGGTCGGTATTGCTCGCGCTGTGGTTAACCGTCCAACTCTGCTTTTAGCGGATGAACCAACTGGTAATCTAGATCCTGAACTATCGAGTCGTGTATTACGCTTGTTTGAAGAGTTTAACCGTGCGGGTGTCACGATCATGCTAGCGACGCACGATATCGGGTTAGTGAACACTCGCCCTCAATATCGTCATCTGGAATTAAACCAAGGCTTTTTGAGTGAGGTTGAAGATTATGGCCGCGAATAAGCGCATTAAGAAACCTCAATCCAATCGAGCAGCAAACCGGGCTTCAAGCGACGGTTTCTTTGTTGTTCATTGGAAACAAGCCAAGTCATCGTTCTCGCAAATGTGGCAGCGTCCGTTGGGTAACTTGCTGACGCTTGCGGTGATTTCAATGGCTTTAGCTATGCCCGCTTGTTTGTACCTACTGGGCAAGAACGTTGGTGAAGTGGCGCAAGATGTCACCAGCCCGTCACAAATTAGTGCCTATGTAGAGGATGGTATCCCTGAGCCGAGAGTCATGGTGCTTAAGGATGAAATTGAAAGTTGGGACCAAGTCGATCTGGTTGAGTACATTTCTCCGCAGCAAGGTCTTGAAGATCTTAGCCAGTATTCTGGTTTTGAGGACGCCCTAACTATCCTAGATGATTATTCATTGCCAGGTGTTTTGGTGATTACGCCAAGCGTACACAGCGACACGTTAATTAAAGAACTGGCAGGCAAGGTTAAGAAGCAAGAGTTAGTCACCGATGTTCGTTTAGATGAAGACTGGTTAGCTCGACTGGATGCTATCAAAGCACTTGCGGCTGTCATCGTGATTACCTTAACTGTGTTGATGCTGGGCGCAGTATTTCTGATTATCGGCAACACATTACGATTTAATGTGTTGGCGCATAAAGAAGAGATTCAAACCATGAAGCTGATTGGTGCTACCGACAGCTACATTCTTCGACCATACCTCTATGCTGGAATGTGGTTTGGTGTTTTAGGTTCGATTAGCGCGTGGGTAATGACGGCATTGATTACCGTATTACTGAACAGTGCAGTGGATGACTTGGCTCAGCTGTACGATAGCCACTTCCGCTTAATTGGCCTGAGTTGGGATGAATCTTTATTGCTTTTGATCGTCGGAACCTTGCTTGGTAGTGTAGCTGCGAAGCTTTCTGCACAGCGTCATCTAAAAGAAATTGAACCAGTTTAGGTGAATAGAGTCATATTTATACGAAAAATAGGCAGTTCTTAACCAGTTTTTGCCTTGTATAGACGAATTGATTATGCATAATTACTTCCCCCTCCTTGAAACCTGTTCATTTTAGGTTCAAGATTGTCGGGTTTTAATAGATGTATTACTCCAGATCAGAGATTGATGAGGAACCGAATGGCAAACCAAGCGTATCAAATGGCTTTAGTCACACAAGATAGTTTAGATAGCTATATCCGCTCAGCGAACAGTTACCCAATGCTGACGCCTGACGAGGAACGTGGACTTGCAGAGCGATTACATTACAAAGGTGAGATCGACGCTGCGAAAGGCTTGATCCTTTCACACCTACGATTCGTGGTGCACGTTGCAAGAGGCTACTCTGGCTACGGGCTGCCAATGGCTGATCTTGTCCAAGAAGGTAACATCGGCTTGATGAAGGCTGTTAAGCGCTTTAATCCAGAAGTTGGTGTCCGTCTAGTCTCTTTTGCTGTTCACTGGATCAAAGCTGAAATTCATGAATACGTATTGCGTAACTGGCGTATTGTTAAGATCGCAACGACTAAAGCGCAGCGTAAATTGTTCTTTAACCTTCGTAAGTCTAAAAAGCGTTTAGGTTGGTTCAATAACGGTGAAGTTGAGACGGTTGCGCGTGAACTGGGTGTTGAGCCTTCAGAAGTTCGTGAAATGGAATCTCGCTTAGCGGCACAAGACGCGACGTTTGAAGCGCCTATGGACGACGACGACGGTGGTTCTGCTTACACAGCTCCAGTTTATTACCTAGAAGATAAAGCGTCAGACGTTGCTGAGACGGTTGAAGCAGCTAACTGGGAATCTCATACTAATAATCGCTTAGGTCTCGCATTGAAGAGCTTAGACGAGCGTAGTCAACACATTGTTCGCTCACGTTGGTTAGACGACAACAAAGCAACACTGCAAGACTTAGCGGATACCTATAGCATTTCTGCAGAGCGTGTCCGCCAGTTAGAAAAGAATGCGATGAAGAAATTGAAGCAAGCCGTTGGCGACTTCTAATAGCATTTAATTTTTAATAGTATTTGGTTTCTCATAGTAGCAAGCAAATAGCTTAATTTTGAAAAGGCCGAGATCGAGAGATCTCGGCCTTTTTGTTTTGGATCGATTTCTCAACTTTTGCGATCGAAATTTGCAAATTGATTTTGTGGATAACTCTGTGAGGAATTTATTCGTCAGCTGTCTAAAAGCAGGGTGTAGTAAGGCTTTGGCGGGGTTTTTCGCGTGGGGATATGTTTAAGTTAACCCACAGTTAGATCAGGATCATTACTACATGTTGTGGATCTATTTTTAAAAAGGCACTTTATTCACGCAATTCACAGATTTATCCACAAATGGTGTAAAAGTGATCGCTGGTGGATAACCTTATTAAGTGGGTGTGATTGTTAGCCTTGGGATAGGTTACAATGGCAGCAAAGTAAATCAGTATAAAAAGAGAAAGTCATGGACCAGTTTAAACATATCGACGTTAAAGGCGCTCAAGCCCTTATTGAACAAAATGAAGCTCGACTTGTCGATATACGAGATCCGCAATCTTTTGCGGTAGCCCATTCAGAAACCGCCTACCACCTGACTAACGATACCATGGTGTCGTTTATGGATGAGGTTGAGTTCGAACAGCCTATCTTAGTGATGTGTTACCACGGTATTAGTAGCCAAGGCGCGGCACAATATTTAGTGAACCAAGGCTTTGAAGAGGTATATAGTGTTGATGGCGGTTTCGAAGCTTGGCATCGTGCTGAACTTCCGGTGATTGCGGGTTAATAGCTTTATCACTTAAACGCTTCAAGCATCTCCATAGTATGAATAGGAAGTAACAATGATTAGATTGATGGTGTTAGACAACCCACGTCTTGCTCAAGCATTTATTGATTATATGGCCTCTCGTCAGATCCCTATTCAGATGTCTCCAGAGGGAGAAGGGCGTTTTGCTTTGTGGCTTCTTGATGGTCAATTTCAGGTTGAAACCGAAGCTGAGCTGAATCGTTTTCTTGCTGAACCCAATCATAAACGCTATCAAGCGGCGTCTTGGGATATGGCTGAGACTAGAAAGAGTAATTTCCATTACCACACGCCAAGCTTTTTGGGCATGATTAAAGCAAAAGCAGGTCCTGTGACACTGAGCCTAATGTTGGTGTGTGTGGTGATTTTTGCGCTGCAACAGATTGGTTTTGGCCAAGCTATTTTCAATGCCCTGCATTTCCCAGCAGTTGATGGACAGCAATGGCAGCTGTGGCGTTGGTTGAGCCATGCTGTTCTGCATTTCTCTGTTATGCACATCGCATTCAATATTTTGTGGTGGTGGCAGCTAGGTGGGGATATTGAGAAGAAACTAGGCAGCCTCAAGCTACTTCAGATCTTTGCTGTCTCTTCTGCGCTTTCAGGTGCTGGTCAGTATTGGGTTGAAGGGGCGAACTTCGGTGGTTTGTCTGGTGTTGTGTACGCTTTGGTTGGTTACTTATGGGTTGTCGGTGCGAAGGCGCCACAACTTGGTTTAGGTATCCCAAGACAGATTGTCGGCTTTATGTTGGTGTGGTTAGTGCTTGGGTACATGCAGCCATTTATGGCGATCGCCAATACAGCGCATTTAGCTGGCCTAGCCGCTGGTGTCATTATTGGCTTTATCGATGCGATGAAAGCACCGAGCTCGGCAAGAAGCTAACTCATTTTTTCTAGTGAGTAGCCAAACGATAGAGACAAAAAAGCGGCCAGATGAGCCGCTTTTTTATTGGGATTCGTTTTTACATCATTACTGATAAAGATATTTGGTAAACAATAAGTCAGCAATGAGAGTTTTACCTGTTTCTGGAAGTAAAATCTTATTGAGGTGCTCAACTAAGGACTTTCTCAAATCTTCACGACCGGATAGAGACTTAATTGTCTCTTCATTTTGTTTGCCGAGTAATTCAATCACCGCATCACGAATCAATGGCTGATGATGCTCAATGGCTTCTAAGTCATTACTATTTGCGACCATTATGTCGAGACGGACCTGAATATAGCCCAGTTTTTTACCTTTAGTGTAAAAATTGGTGGTGAGATCGGGCTCTAGCGTGAAGTAGGCTAGTTTGGGTGTCGATTCTTCTTCAGCGAAACTTGATGCTGAAAACAGTAGATTAATCGCAATAAATAGTTGGGCTACATAACGTTTGTGCATATTTGAGACTTTTCTTTAGTTTATTCGCGATATTCGAAACGCATTAGTCTTGTTACAATGAGCGGTCTAAATCTAAATACGTTTACAATTCGAAGAACGCTTTAATTTTATTCGAAAGTTGAAGCTTTATTGTACGTGTAAAGTCACCTATTGAATACTAGTATGAATCAGTCAATATCATTGTATCTAAATTCATTAATGAATGTAGATTGGCAAAGCACAGAAAAATTTAATTTTCCTAATGAAACCACCAAAGAGTGGCTTATGGAACAAGGATCGCTTTCCCGTAAGTTGGGCAAGTGCTGCAAGCACCTGTCTGTTGAGTTGCTTCATAATCAAGTTGTGGAACGATCAATTCTGCAACAGGACGAAGAACGCCTTTTATCATCACATGATTGCTTACTGCGTAAAGTGATTTTAAAGGGTGATGATGAGCCGTGGGTGTTAGGTCGAACCTTAATACCTCGAATTACCCTAGAAGATCATCAGCACTCTGACCTTTCTCAACAAGGGGATGTCCCGCTTGGATTAACGGTTTTCAGTGCTGAGAACGTGGAGCGAGATGCGCTTCAAGTCGGTTGGGTTATCGCTGGCGATGAGCGATTACTCGCGCGTCGTTCTCGATTATGGATGAATCATAAACCGATGCTTGTGGCCGAACTTTTTTTACCAACATCCCCCATTTACTCTAAGGAGAGTGTGTAAATGCTTGCCACCAAAGCGAAGGCGTACTGGCAATTGACGCGAATGAATCGCCCGATTGGTACTCTGTTACTCCTTTGGCCGACCTTGTGGTCGCTGATTATTGCTGCGAAAGGCATGCCTGATTTTGATGTCTTGGTTGTTTTCATACTCGGTGTGGTGTTAATGCGATCGGCTGGCTGTGTGATTAATGACTTTGCTGACCGTAAAGTTGATGGTCATGTCAAACGCACCAAGCAACGTCCATTACCTTCAGGTTTGGTTTCCAGCAAGGAAGCCATTGTGCTCTTTCTAGTGTTAGCTGTGGTTTCTTTTTTGTTGGTACTCACCATGAACCCGCTGACCATTAAGCTCTCTTTTATTGGGGTTGGTCTCGCGTTCATTTATCCTTTCATGAAGCGTTTTACACACCTTCCACAGTTGTTTCTCGGATTGGCTTTCAGTTGGGCAATACCAATGGCTTGGGCGGCGCAAACCAATGAACTGCCAAGCATTGTGTGGTTTATCTTCGTGATTAATGCGTTGTGGACGATAGCCTACGACACGCAATATGCGATGGTTGACCGAGATGATGACTTGAAGATTGGCATCAAGTCGACGGCTATTCTGTTTGGTCGTTTTGATAAGCTTATGGTTGGCGCGCTGCAGTTAGTTACACTGGCGATGTTGATTGCATTGGGCATGCACTACCAACTCGGTGATACTTTCTACTGGGCACTGTTAGTTTCGGGAAGCTTGTTCGTGTATCAACAGCATCTGATGCGTCACCGCGATCGAGACCTTTGCTTCCAAGCCTTCTTGAACAATAACTATGTTGGAATGGCGGTGACTGTAGGCTTGTTCATTACCTTCTGGTAAGCATCCGCTTTACAAGTAAACGAACGCTAAAGAAAAAGGCACCCATTGGGTGTAATGCCGTTCGGATAAGCATTATTGCTTGAACCTGAACGGATATTTGGCTGGGA
>NZ_JBGONH010000044.1:0-45045 GCF_041439075.1 Vibrio sp. FF145 | reverse complement strand
TACCTTGGAACTTCAAACACTGACAAGTCGCCCCGTGGGTTCGTGGGGCGGATACGGTAATATATGGCAAGTGCCAATATGCTTATGGGTAACGAGGTTTTAAGTCCTACGGTGGGAAAGTTATCCATTTGTACCATATCTAAATTTATTAATTCCTGCATTTAAAGGTTACATTTATATCATCCGCCTCACATTAATTTCAATCGTATCGAGATCTTCACGACTAAATAATCTGGTGAAAAACAGGAACAGGATATGTATGGGTTTAACTCTGACGGATTTTGAGGCACACGCGTTTTAGAGTCATAGCACTAAGGCGTTCTTGTCCCAAAGCATGGCGGCATAACACGTCTCTGGACAAAAGTGTGTTATGGCTTCCCCTAAATTAGCAATTTATGAATAACTAGAAGTATGGAAAATCACTTAACTTGGTTTCCAGCCTGACTGGAGCAGATCATTTGTTAAATTACTTTCGTTTCGTACACTGATAATTTGAAAAATTACCATATGCACTAGCAAATGGTTTGAAGCTAACAATATGAGTAGAGTAATCAAATTCCAATTCGTCAGCCATTGTGCTGTGTTTTATTTTATTGACTGCCTTCAAGCCTCTTTCAAGTAACGTTACACGTTTTTTATCACTGCTGTCTTGCAGGGAGAAATAATACTTGTCTAGCGCATTGTAATAGACCATATGATCTGGCTGTAAACTTAACACTGAGACAACATCTTTATCAGACAGGGAAACGCAATCCCAAACACCAATAGCTACGCTCTTGTATGCTTGAGACTCTTTGAAACCTGTAAGTAGCTCTTCGTACTTTTTGGAGTCATCACATAATGCAAACAATGGGAAGGTTGCCAACAAAACAATAACTAGTTTCTTCATTCTTGCCTCTGTAATTTAACACCTAATTAAGGCGTTAGACACGCAATACAAATGCTTTCGCACGCCATACTAAACACAACGCATGGTGAAAATACCGCGCGTTGAAAATCACTCTTAAACAGTTTATTAGCCATTCACTAATATGAAATACAGTTGGTTTCAGAGCCGTAGCTTTGACAGGTTGTTCTAGTTTGCGAGCCATAGGCATCTGCCGATTTCTTATACCCATCACTTATTGACTTAGAGGCACTATTAATAGTATCGACTAATTCATCTCTGTGTCTCTGCTCTCGCATCTCGCTTTTCAGTAGAGCCGCTCTACCCATCTCAATAGCTTTGTTGCACAGATCATTCGGAACATCCCATGAATGAGTTGTATTTTTCCTATGGAACTGTTCATTCTTAATAAGCTTCCAGTAGTTGAAATCATCTTGTTTTCCTAGGTTGTAACATATATCTAAGTTATCCATATTGGAAATAGCAACCTCACGCTCTTGTACTATTTGCTCCGTTGTCTTACAGCCAAAAAGTAAACATAGAGATAGTAGATAAATTTTTTTCTTATAATTAATCATAGTTACGTCATAACACATACAAACTATTGATATTACATATCATCAGTCAAAAAAATGTGAGGTAAATCGATTCACCTTTACTGCTCAACGAAAAGTAAGGTTGATGAAATGAAATGACTAACGCTTATTAGACGACCAATCGTCGTCTTTCCACCCTTCCAAAACGCTGTATCTTTCATGTTTAATTAATTTAAAATCAATAAGTTATAGAAAAACCATGAAAGATAAGCAGCACAATTTTACCGAATAATGGAAACTCTATCCATCAACTCGCTCAGATAAGTTTGAGTAGGGTAAACTCAAATTTACAAGATATGAATCACTATAAGATCTAACGAAGAAAGGGGCAAAGATAAGTCAGACGAGAGTTGACTGAACTGGAGATAGACAGATGAGCGTTATCGTTGGTGGCGATATTATTGTCCTTACTCCGCTGAAAAGGCAAATAAACAAGCTGTTTGGACGTCATTTTGGCGTAATTTAATAAATATAGTAGTGAGCGCATGGGCGCTTATGTAAATTACAGGAGTATTTAACATGATCATATACATACCATTGAACGCAAGTGAGGCCCCACGGAGCACAAAGGATGCTCGGTTGGTATTTTATACCCAGCGTATCGCAGTGTTTATTTTGCAATAACTCAGAGCGCACATTAGTGCGCTCCTATCCGAAGACGACGTTAAGTACCGTTTCCTCTTGTTTAACGCCGTCATTGCTGGTTACTTTTAGAACGATTGATTAAAGGGTTAACACCCAAGCGAAAGCGGCTAGGGGGTTTAATTCTGCACTGAAGTAACCGACACCATTTTCCACATACAGCGTCTGTTGTTGGACGCCTTCAATATGTTCTTTGAGCGTATAGCTTCCGTCAGCAATGCCTAGTTTTTGAATAACCTCTTCCGTTACCTTCAACTGAATATGGTCTGTTTTGCTTTGGCTGAAGTTAGCAGTGGCGATAACCAGTTCTTGATTATCAAAACGCAAGAAAGCATAAACAGAATCACTTAGCTGATTGGATTGGTGTAAATCTTGGTACGCTCCGGTCATCGATGAATGGTTCAATGAAAAGGTCATCACTTGTTGATAGAAGAGTCTGAGTTGCTTTTCGTCATCGTTGAGCTGCCCACCATCGAACTTTCCTCCGTTCATCCATTTTTGATGTTGAGGAACACCGATGTAGTCAAATATAGACGTGCGAGAAGGTTGCCCAAAACCTGCGTTCTCCGCACCCGGTTCGCCGACTTCTTGCCCGAAGTAAATCATGGTGGGAGAGCTACTTAATAGCGCACTGACTAACATGGCTGGTTTGGCAATGTGTGGGTTACCAACAAAATCAGGAGACGCGACACGCTGCTCATCGTGGTTGTCTAAGAAGTGCATCATGTGATGTTCGATGTCCATCATTTGATGCTGGATCTCAGGGATGACTGCCGTTGAAGCCTTACCTTGCATGACTGCTTTTAGGCCGTCGTAAAGATCGACTTTGTCATACAGATAGTCCATTTTACCCATGCGAATGTAATCACGATAAAGGTCCGGTTGGTACACTTCCGCCATCAAAAAGGCGTCTTGATTCTTTACTTTGATTGATGAATTGAGATAGCTCCAGAATTCGACCGGTACCATTTCTGCCATATCGTAGCGAAATCCATCGACGCCTTTTTCTAACCAATATAATGCGATGTCTCGAAATTTAACCCATGAATCCGGCACATCAACTTGCTGCCAGAAATGGTAGTGGGCGAGGTGATCATGCATCGCATAATCATTCGGTAGTTCAGGGAAGTCTTTTGAACCGTCTGGTCGCACGCCATAGTTAATTTTTACGGTTTCATACCAATCGTCGAAGTTGGGTTTGCTCAAGCGCGATCCGTTTCCTGTCCATTTGGCTGGGGACTCAACAAATGGTGAGGCTAAATTCGGGTGTTGTTCGCCACCAAGAGGAATGAACGCAGGTTCGATCTCAGGCAGTTCAAATGTGCTGTCAGGAATGTAATAGAAGTTATTGTTGCGATGATACTCAACCGTCGTGTCATCTTGATCACCAAAGTCACGCACGCCCTCTGGGTTATTCAAGCCTTGGTAATTACGGGCAATGTGGTTAGGGACGATATCAATGATGACTTTCAAACCATTGTCATGGCTTCTTTTGATCAAGGCTTCGAATTCCTGTAAACGCTGCGCTGGGTTGTCAGCAAGATCTGGGTTTACGGAGTAGTAATCTTTGACGGCATAAGGTGAGCCAGCCCGTCCTTTCACAATGCTTGGATGATCGTCTGAGATGCCGATGTGCTTGTAGTCGTTGATCACAGCATGATGTGGTACTCCGGTGTACCAAATATGAGTGATGCCGAGTTCTCTAATTTCTGTCAGAGCTTTATTGGTGAAGTCACTGAACTTGCCCACGCCATTTTGCTCAATGGTTCCCCAAGGTGTGTTCTGTGTATTCTGATTGCCGAACAAACGGGTAAAAACTTGATAGATTGAATGTTTCTTGTTGTACATACTTATATTCCATCTCGAGAAGTGGAGCTGTAGGGCTTTGTCGTTGAAGCTGTGTTAGACGTTATATTTGATATAGAAGTTATCGTTAGGAGGCTAGCTTAATCAGAATGCGGCTTTATCCTCCTTGGGTAAGAAAATCGGGGCGTAGTTGCTGTGGTATGTGAGCGGCTGCTCAAAAAAAGGGGAGGTTAATACCTCCCCTCGCTTTTCCCCAAAAAAACAGGCTCGTCTGTGATGATTATGTGAATGTGAAGCTTATTGTTTCGTCACAGATACCACGGCTTTTTCTGCGCTGTCATTGAGTTGATGAATCGCATTCAGTGTGAATGTGTAGTTGCCCGCTTCGGTTACATTCAACTTACAGTCGCCTTCGCTGCCAATGTTGATCGAGCCTTTAGCTAAGTCGACGGAGTGACAGCCAATATCCAAGATACCCCAAGTAGAACCGCCAAACTTGAAGCCATATTCACCCACAGCCAAAGCGCCAGTGACAGAGTAAACGCCGTTACCAACGAAGTTCATCGCCCAAGCGTCCGTCGGGTTCCATCCGTTCATTGCACCACGTACATAGACGGTCGTTTTGCCATATGGCGGAATCTTAGATACGTCCTTTTGTGAGTTATCAACCGATAACCCAGCACCTTGTGACGCGCCTTGAGTTTGCACAAACACTGCGGTGGTTAATGGCGGTACGGTGAAAGTCTCAGCGGAAAAGGTGGCGCCTTTGACGATGTCATCGGCAGAGTTCTTCTGAATGGTATGGAGTGTAAAGCCCGTCGCTCCCGTGATCTTGAACGATTGAGATTTACTCGTTGAGTTTACAACAACCACAATCGCATCAGCGGTAGTATCTAGGTCTTTGCCTGTGGAGATTCCGTCATCAATAGACATCACGATCAGGCCTTCGATTTGATCTTTGCCCACATTGCGGAAGTCGACACGCTTCATGACTTCTTCTGCTGTGTCTAAGCGGAACAGTTCACTTGAGCTGCGGATTTTTAACAACTCTAGGAATTGCTGCTTGGTGAGGTCAATATCCTCTTTTGCAGGCTTGGCTGTGCTGTCGGCAATGATGGTTTTGATGAGTTCCCAATTGGCACCATCTTTGTCTTCACGAGGTAAGCCAACATTCCAGTTATTGCCAGTACCATCAAACATCACACGGTTGTACCAATCGCCAGAGTCGTAAGAATCACGCTGCATCGATTTAGAACGCAACAGTTCAGAACCCATGTGTATGAACGGGATGCCTTGACCCAGCATGACGGTCGAGAGCGATACCGACTGCATACGAGCACGTTCTGCAGAGCTTGTACCTTCGGCGATTTTGTAAGCGTTGTTATCCCAAAGAGTTTGGTTATCGTGCTTGGAAACGTAAGAGATGTTCTCTGATGGCATTTTGGTGTAGCCGGCAGGTGCACCATTGTAGTCGACGTTTTTGCCCAGTTTGGTATCGCCTTTGTAATCCAGTAATACGTATTCGGCTAAGTTGCCGGCCATGCCTAAGCGCACAAGATCTTGGTTGTGTAAACGACCGTTGACTGAATCTTGATCAACTTTGGTTTCTTCGTTGGCAAACGCGGCGTTACCGAAGCCTTGGTTAAAACGAAGTGGGTGCTTACCTTCAGAATCGACACCGCCATCAAATGGGCTACCGCCGCGTACTGCATCACGCAAACGGTCAGAGAAGGTGCCAATTTCGGTGCCTGCCATATTGATCTGGTTGGCTTGTTCGAAGCGAGCGTTGTTTGCTACTTCGCCAAAGTCCCAACCTTCGCCATAGAACAGGGTATTTGGGTCGATATTGCGCACTTCTTTCAATGCTTCAACCATTACGCTTTTTGGCTGGTGGCCCATTAAGTCAAAACGAAAACCATCAACCTTATAGTCGTCAGCCCATACCTTGAGTGAGTCGACCATCAACTTACCCATCATTAGGTTTTCAGTTGCGGTGTTGTCACAACACGTTGAGCTTTCCACGCCACCAGTGTTCACATTCAGGCGGTGATAATACCCAGGGACGATCTTATCCAGTACTGACTTATCGTTCACGCCAGACGCATTGGTATGGTTATAAACCACGTCCATGATCAGTTTAAGATCCATGTCGTGCGCAGCTTTAACCATTTGACGGAATTCAAGAATACGCTTTGAACCGTTAGGATCTGTCGCGTAACTTCCCTCTGGAACGGTGTAATGGAATGGGTCGTAGCCCCAGTTAAAACTATCTAGCATACGCAGATCGTTCATTAGAGCTTGGGCATCGCCTGTTGAAGAGTTATAGCTGTTGAGTACGGTTTCGATGGTTTTGTTTTCATCTTCGGTGCCACATAAAGTAGCCGTTGGTTTTACGTTACAGAGTTTGCCTACGGTGTCGGTGATATCCACGCGGCTCGCGTCATCTTCATTGATGGTAGCGATATCGAATGCAGGTAAGATATGAAGCGTAGTTAAACCGGCATCTTTCAGAGCTTTCAAGTGTTTTACTGACTCACGATCGGCTTCTGTTAGCGCTAGGTACTTGCCGTTTAAGCTTGCTGTACCTAACTTATCACTGAAGCTAAAGTCACGAAGGTGTGATTCGTACAGTACGTGGTCTTCGTCTTTCTTCACCGTTGGGCGCTTATATCCAGCCCAACCTTGTGGCATCAGTGCTGCTTCATCAAGGTCAATCACTTGAGAGTATGCTGAATTCTTCGACAAGCCGAGTGAGTATGGGTCGGTCACAAGGCGAGTTTCGATATTACCAGTGGTTGGGTGATAAACCTTCACTTGGTAACGGTAATAACTATTCACGGCGTTAGAAATTGAATCCGTTGCCCAAATGCCTGTTTCCAAGCTTTCCGTCATTGGGATCACTTTTGAACTTTGTCGGTCTTCGCTGTAGAGGACGAGTTCAACATCTTGCGCGGTAGGAGCCCAAAGTTTGAAGGTCGTCGTGCTGCCTTCCACAATCGCCCCCAGTGTTTCTCCGATTGCGTTACCCGTCTCTTTGTTGGCAAATACAGCATCAAGTACGCCGGGCTTTTGAACTTCAGTTGAAGAGATAACGTCGCCACTCGCATTATACGCAACAACAATGATCTGAGATTTCAAGATGGTCCGCAGCGTGCTGGCGTCAACATCAATTGATAAAGCGGGTAGGCTTGCTAGATGACGGAAGCGTTCTTTTAATGCAGAGGATAGCTTGCCATCTTTTTTGAGTTCAACGGCCTGCCCACCGACGATCGCCTTATCATCGTTTATCGTGATGCTGTTATCGAGTGCGTAGAACAACTTGAGAGAATCGGCACCGTCTGCAGCTTCCCAAGCGATTGTGTTTGAGTCCAACCAATGTGCCTTCTGGCCATCAATCTTAACTGGGCGTTCTGAAATCGGTTCGTAGTACAGCGCGCTGCTGCCATGGAAACCGAATACAGATTGAGATTGACTCAGTTTGGTGAGATCAATTTTCGAGTTGGCGCTGCCAAACGCCTTATCGCCGCCATTATGCAAGATGAAGTTGATGCACTTATGAGGGTCGGATGCATCTGGGTCGACTTTCAACACGTAGTAGGCGCCATAGGTATCATTGATGCCCTTGAATTCATAAGGTACATCCCAGTCAGTCCCATTGTTACCTAATCCCATGCCGACTAAGTCAGTGCTCGTACAACCTTCACCATTCCAAAGGTGAAGCCCCCAGCCGTCGTAGGTCGAGCCAGAAGCGCGAGCCGCTGCAACATCTCGTTTGTAATAAATAACAACTTCGTTTTCCGCGGCTTTATATAGACTATTGCTGTCAGAGTTTGTTTTGCTAGTGTCGCTTCCACAGCCTGCTATCAAGGTCGCGGTGACGAGAGGCAATATCGCCTTGGCTAAAGCTGAACGTTTGAAGCTGTTTGTTTTCGTAATATTGAAGCTCTTTGTTTTTGCAATCTTCAAGGTACTTTGTAGAATCTCGTGTTTACTGGTATTTATTTCGTTCACGTTTTGATATCCATATTTTTTACGAAGATGAATATCCTAGGCTTAACGATGCTCCACTATTTGTGACGCTTATGTATTAAGTTATTTTTAATCCGTAAAAATAGGAAACCTAGTGTCGATATCACGGATTGTGGTGGTTAACGCGCTTTTTTATTGGTTCAATAGCTCATAAAATACAGTTGGTTAGCCATAGGCGTAGAAGATAGGAGTAGTCGCTAGGGGTGATAACTACGCCTTATTTATGTGAGCTTAGTGGCACTTCACTCGTAGGTTGTTTTTCCTATCAAAAAAAGTTTGTACTCATTCGCCTCAAATAGCCTTAGTGAGTCTTTAATGTGGAATGGTGCCGCTATGTTGTTCATTATCCAAAGGAGTTGATGTTGTCTTCATCTATTCAAATCGCTATTACTTATCTGGTATTGGTAGCGGTATCTGCGTTGTTTTCAGAAAGTTCAAAAGCGCTCTTGGTGTGGTATTTAGTTGTCGGAATAGTGACGTTTTTTGTGTACGCGAAGGACAAGAGAGCGGCAATCAATGGTAATTGGCGTGTACCAGAGAAAACTCTGCATATTTTTTCTGTTGCTGGTGGTTGGTTAGGGGCGTTAATTGCTCAAGATAAACTGCGTCATAAAACGCAGAAGCAACCATTTAGATTTGTATTTTTCGTGACGGTGTCACTTAATGTTGTGGCTTTTGTCTGGACGTTAACGCCGAGTGGGCAGGCGACATTTGGTCAATGGCTAAGCGAGATTATTAAGCTCTTTTAAAGAAACGGATGGTTAGCACCGGTGTACTAACCATCAATAGATAAAGTAAGTCGATTAGATCATCGGAATCGTTGAGGCTAGAAGTAAGCCTGCCATACCGTAGTTGAAGCTCTTGATGCGTACTGGTGTTGTTAACCAGTGTTGCAGTTGTTTGCCTGCTGCCGTCCAGAATGTCACTGATGGCAAGTTGGCTAACGTGAATATACTGGCGATGATCGCGAGCTCCCACCATGAACTACCACTGCTGTACACTGAAATTGCCGTCAGCGCCATTGACCAACCTTTCGGGTTCACCCACTGAAAACTTGCCGCGCCAATGAAGGTCATGGGTTTAAAAGCCTTAGTACTTTTCGCTTTACCGCTCAATGCTATCTTAATCGCAAGGTACACGAGGTAAGCAAGACTCAGGTATTTCAAGATTTGGTGAGAGACCGGATAGGCGTTAAAAATCCCCATTAAGCCGAAGCCAACCAATAGCAACATGGCTGCAAACCCCAGAGCAATGCCCAGCATGTGCGGAATGGTACGAGCAAAGCCAACATTGGCTCCTGATGTCATGAGCATGATGTTATTTGGACCTGGTGTGAAGGTCGAGACAAACGCAAACAAGGCAAGTGCGCTAAGTTGTTCTAAAGGCATTGTGATTCTCCAGCAGTAAAATGAACGAAGTGACTGACCGGTCATGACTTTCACGTGTTGAGAAACATAGTAGGTGGAAAGTGAGGCAATTATGTGCTTTTATTTCCTCAATTATCACTTAATGCACAATAATACGTACTTATGGATAGATTTGACGAAAGGATATTGCAAGAGCTTAAATTGGACGGCAGAATCTCCAACATTGAGCTTTCAGAACGTATAGGATTGTCGGCTTCAGCGACCTTAAGGCGAGTACAGGATCTCGAGCGTAAAGGGATCATTCAAGGTTACCGCGCGGTTCTGGATAATGGCCTGATGGGCGTTGGCTTTATTGCTTATGTTTCGATTGGCTTGTCGAGCCACAGCAAAGCGGCTCAGCTAGAGTTTGAACAGCACGTCAGTATGGAGAAAGAGGTGGTGGAGTGTCACAACATTACTGGTGCTAACGAGTACTTGCTTAGAGTTGAGACCAAAGATCTACCGGGCTATAAGAAGTTTCATGCCGATGTGCTTGGGGAATGTGCTCAGGTTCAATCCATTACGACCATGGTTGTTATGGATACACCCAAAGATGAACGTTAGTCGAGTTTTATTGTAGGAGAGGCGCAGTGCCAAATACTAATCAGTTGTTATTGTTCTTAGATGTGGTTCAACAAGGGTCGTTTACCAAAGCGGCAACCTTACACGATATGGACAACTCATCGCTCTCTAAACAGATCAAAAAGCTGGAGCAAGATTTAGGTGTTCAGTTACTCAACCGTTCTACGCGTTCGTTCTCGTTGACGTCGGCAGGGGAAGATATTCTCGCGCAAACCTATGTACTGAAAGATACTATTAATCAGATTCAAGGCATTGCCGACTCGTACCAATCTGAACCCAAAGGTGTGTTACGAATTACGTCGCCGATCTATTTTGGTCAGCAATACTTGCAACCTATTATTACTCAGTTCATGAGAAAGTATCCGGATGTTCAGATTGTGCTGTCACTAGACGACAAGATCGCGAATATTATTGCAGGGCAGTTTGATATCGCGTTTCGCTTCAGTAAGCTTGTTGAATCCAATTTGATTGCCAAGAAGATTGCCGACAGTAACTTCATGCTCGTTGCATCGAACGACTTTGTGAAAGAGCACGGTGAGCCAAAGACGCCACAAGATTTGCTCTCCTTACCTGCGGTTATCTATACCAATGGTGATATGACGGTTGATCATCTGCGTATCAGTGAAGGGCCGCATGGCAACACTTTCCAAAGCCTAACGATTCGCGGTAACTATAAGGTGAGTGATGTTCGCACCATGGTGTCTTGTGTGAAAGATGGTCTAGGTTATGGCTTCCTTGATCAATCAAACCTGTACGCCTCAATGAAAGAATTGGGCTTGGTTACGTTACTTCCAGATTATGCAATCTCGACGGTTGATACGGCTATTTATGCTGTGTACCCACACCGTAAGCAGACCAAGCTAGTTAAAGAATTCATCACTACGGTTCAAGACTATATTGGCTCTCCGACCATTTGGGAAAAGATGCAGCAAGGTTAGTTGGAAAGTCTAGGCCATAAGCTGATAGATAAGATAGAATAAGTAACGCCCAAGACTTATAGAGAAAAAGCGAGCGGGATCACAGCATTAATGGAGTGCTGACGGATAGATACTCGTAGGCTTTTTATCATTATGTATTCCTGAGATACTGAACAAAATTCATTTTAGGGCGGAACGTTTTAATAACTGCGCTTTTCCCTGTCATTCAAACATACTGCTCGCTATAGGTTGATTGCTTTCCTGTGTAGGGTGCTATTAGCCGAGTTAGGACAAAATATTTTATGAGTACAATGGGAATCGCAATTGGTGCGACCGCTCTTTCGTTAATACTGATTGCTGTTTGGTTGGTCTCTTTGTCGCTAAGAAAAAAGCGCTTGGAACAAGAACGTAAAGCTCGCGCTGTCGCTTACCGAAAAGCGATTGAAAAAGCACGTATCCAAGAGCAAAAAGATCGTCAATTTAAGGCTGAAACAGGGCATGTGCCGTCGATTTTGTATTTGGCGAAAGAGGCCGAACGAGTCAATCTTAAGGAAGCTCTGTATTGGTACGATAAAGCTGCCCATTTAGACAATGTCAACGGCATGTACGGCATTGTGCGTCTGAGTATGAAGTGCAAAGAAGACCTAATTTTAAGAGAAAAGGCCAATTTTTGGCAGTTAGCGATATCAGCACTGGATAACGATCCGCTTGCAAAATTCGAGGTGGGTAAAGCACTCGTGTTTGGTCGCGGAGTTGAGAAAAACCTTCCGAAAGGCAGCGCCTATATTGAAGAGTCTGCAGTTAGTGGTAACACCGAAGCGATGCTTTTCATGGGGGATTGGTGCTTAGATAGAGAGAACCCGGATTATTCTCCAGAAAGCTCTTTCATGTGGTACAGAAAAGCGGCTGAAAAGAATAGCCTAGACGGAAAAATCAAATTGGGTATGAGCTATTTGAACGGTGTTGGTGTTGTCGCTAATCATCGTGAAGCGGTTTACTGGTTTGAAACGGCAGCTGAAAAAAACTGTGCAGAAGCGATGTTTAAAGCCGGTGAGGCGTGGATTGACCATGGTGAGCACGGCAATGCTATCGCGTATATCTGGTTATTCTTATCGGCTCATTTTGGCTATGCGGATGCGAGGTATTTGAGAGATAAAGTTGGTGGGGATCTTGGTGTTGACGCCGTTGTGGGATTACAGGCCCTGACTAAGCCAATAATGACCAAGTTGACGCAAGAAGCAATCACCAAGCACTCTATCGTTAAAGCGCTCAACAAGCTCTACAAACGCGATATCCCAGTGCATAAGAAAGTGAAAGAAGCCTCTGACGAAGAAAGTGATGAGTTAGGTGTCGATAAGGCGGATTTGGATACTGAAGCCTCAAATGCTCAAGCTTCAAGTGCTCAAGGTTTAAATGGCAACAATCACCAACAGGCGGCTGAAAACCATGATGGTGACAAGGCAAGCGTAAATCGAGCATCACAAGATAAGCAAGCTAACTCTAATAGCGGTTCTTTGGACTTTAGCCAACCGGCAGTCGAGTCTAACTGGAAGAGCAATTAATAAACCGTGTTTATGAGTTATTACCTGTATTCTGTACATGACTGAAACGAGTAGTTCTACAATTTAAAAAATCCAACGATGTTATATGAGTGTAGATGTTATAACTGACTGTATTAAGCCGCTAAGTCATACGGTAGGTATTATTGACTGCGGCGGGTAAAGCACTCAAACAAAAAAAAGGGAAGCATCAGCTTCCCTTTTTGTTTGTGTACGATTTGCTTTTTAGAGCTTAGAGCTTAGAGCTTAGAGCTTAGAGCTTAGAGCTTAGAGCTTAGAGCTTAGAACCGTTTAGGTTCTAAGCAGCTAAAGGCTTATTGCTCTTTGTTTTGCTCGGCTTTACATACAGCAGCAGTGAACACTACGTCTGTTGAGCTGTTAAGCGCTGTTTCAGCTGAATCTTGAATCACACCGATAATGAAACCAACCGCTACAACCTGCATCGCTACATCGTTTGAGATGCCGAATAGGCCACACGCTAGCGGGATAAGCAGTAGTGAACCGCCAGCAACACCCGATGCGCCACATGCTGATACTGCAGCAACAAGGCTTAGTAGAATCGCAGTGAAGATATCAATCTCAATACCCATAGTGTGTACAGCAGCAAGCGTTAACACAGTGATGGTGATTGCAGCGCCTGCCATGTTGATCGTTGCGCCTAGAGGAATCGATACAGAGTAAGTATCTTCGTCTAGTTTTAGCTTCTTACAAAGGTTCATGTTCACTGGGATGTTTGCAGCGCTTGAACGAGTGAAGAATGCCGTTACACCAGATTCACGAATACATTGCAGTACGAGTGGGTATGGGTTTTGTTTTGTTTTAATAAATACAAGCAGTGGGTTAACTACAAGTGCGATGATCAGCATTGAGCTTAGTAGTACTGCTAGAAGTTGACCGTAGCTTGCCAGTGCATCGAAGCCTGTTGTTGCGAATGTTGCAGAAACAAGACCGAAGATACCGAATGGGGCAAGGCGAATAATGAAGCGAACAATGTGTGAAACACTGTGGCTTAGGTCTTCGAAAACCGCTTTGGTTGTTGCAGATGCGTGGTGCAGAGCAAGACCAAGACCGATTGCCCAAGCAAGAATACCGATGTAGTTCGCATTCATTAGTGCGCTAACTGGGTTGTCTACAAGCTTGAATAGAAGCGTATGAAGAACTTCTGCAATACCTTGAGGAGGGTTAGCACCTTCAGCGCCAGCAACCAGTGTCAAAGTGGTTGGGAACATGAAGCTCAGTACTACAGCAGTCAGTGCAGCAGAGAACGTACCAATCAGGTAAAGCACAATGATTGGACGCATATGAGTATGCTGACCTTTCTTTTGGTTTGCGATAGAGGCTGCAACAAGAATGAATACTAAAATTGGGGCAACAGCTTTCAGAGCACCAACAAACAGGCTACCTAATAGGCCTGCATCTTGAGCTGCTGAAGGAGAAACCATGGCGAGAACGACACCGAAAACAATACCAGCAAGGATCTGTAGAACGAGATTTCCACGAGCGATGCGGGCGAGCATGTTGTGATTTTGCATAAAATACCTGCAATTGTTAATTTATTATAGTGATGTATCTTTTTATGAAGTTGTACCAAATCCAACTATACACTAGCGGAATTGGCGGTCATATTAGCGGGATCTAAGAGGGTGTCTAGGGATAGTTTACTTTTAGGGTTATTGTTTGCGCTATGTGGTGTTTTTAGAGCTAAATGTTAAATAAATGTATTTTGATTGAGCTATAAATCTGCTGATTCTCATTTGATAGATTCAAAACACTGCAAATGTAGAAATGTAAACGGCTATAGAAAAGAACATTGTGTGCATAAATAACCACACCATTATCAAATTGAAACAAAAAGCCCCACGTGATTAACACGATGGGGCTCATTGTCTTAAATTAAAGTTATCTTAAGTTAGGTTATCTTCAATACAGCTTATAGCCGTTAACCTTAAACCTTAGTCAGACGCTTTTTTAAGATTGCGGCCTTCTGATTGTACGGTTTTGTACATCTTGGAAAGTTGCTTATTGCTGGCGCGTTGTTCCGCTAACGAGGCGCCATTTCGGGCTTGTTCTCGCAATAACTTTCGATAGTTAGCAAATCGTCGCTCAGACAATTCTCCACTTTCAATCGCCTTGCGTATCTTGCAACCCGGTTCTGATTCATGATGACAATCAGAGAATCGGCAATGCATGGCTAGCTCTTCCACATCAGAAAAGGTTTCACTCACGCCTTCAGCGCAGTCAGCAAGTTGTAGCTCTCGCATTCCTGGAGTGTCGAGCAGTAAGCCGCCCGATGTTAGCAAGTGGAGCGATCGTGATGTGGTTGTGTGTCGGCCTTTGCTATCGTCTTCACGAATACCACCTGTGGCTTGTTCAGCCTCACCAAGTAATGAGTTGACTAAGGTAGATTTACCCACACCGGATGAACCCATTAAAGCCACAGTCTTGCCCGTTTTACACCAAGGCGACAAAACTTGAGTTGAGTCTTGGTCTAGGCTATTCACCGCTTCGATCATCAGCATAGAATCTAAGCTTTGCACTTGTTGTACTTTGTTTTCGTAGTCATCACACAAGTCTTTCTTGGTGAGTACGATAACGGCTTCAACCTGTGCTTCATTGGCGAGCGCTAGGTAGCGTTCAATACGGCTTAGATTAAAGTCGTTATTTAACGAAACCACGATAAAAACCGTGTCGATGTTAGCTGAGATATATTGTTCGGCGACACGGCTACCTGCAGCTTTACGGCTGAAGAGTGATTGACGGTCTAATAAACGGCCGAATTGCAGTTCAGAGTTCAAGATTACCCAGTCGCCAACCGTCATTGCGGGTTGGTTTTGATGGATAGGGAGAACGATTTCGCCTTGTTCTGACGCTAGTGTATAGCCGCTGCGATGGTGCGCGGTAATACGAGCAATGACGGATTGGTCATAGTCTTCGAGTGTCAGTTGTTGTAATACAGGTTGCCATCCAAGTTGTTGAAGTGACATTGGATGAGAAAATGCGTTTTGTGAATTCATGTCTATTTACCCAGACGTGCGAGCTTTCTTTTCTTGTGAGAGCATTAAAGTCTTATCACTGCATTAAAGTCTTATGAGAGCATTAACTTCTTGTGAGCTCTCTTATTGTTGATGAGATCAAAAGAGTTAATGAGACCAAAAAGAGTTGCTGAGATTAAAAGCGTCGAGCGTCAAAAATGTTTTGAGTTTGGGTCGAATTCAAATAGATAGGACCCCGGATTGAGTCATGCTTTACAGGCATGCAGGAATTGATCACTTACGATCAATAGTAAACCGGGTAAAAGTGTGCGGTCGTCAAAGAGTGACGATAAGTTGGTCGATCGGTATTTAAGTTGGATTAACCAAACAAGTTAACGCGTTACTTTTACTGCCAGTTTTAGTGTCTTCATTACAATCATCTTCTATTCTCCTTGGTTATTAATGTGGTCAGGCTTTGAATAAAAAGCGAGCTCAGTTTAGCAAAAAGCCACGATGGCGAGAAGTCATCGTGGCTTAAATTATTTCATCGGTTGTAAATCTGATTAATGATGATCGTGATTCATCTTTTTCATACCGCTCATCACTTTCTTCACTGGCGCATCAAAGGTCTGTGTTTCACCGTTTGCGAAGGTCAGTGTCATTTTGATTTGTTCACCTTCTTTTAGGCTGCTTTTCAAGTCAAACAACATGATGTGTAAGCTACCTGGTTTAAGTACTGCTTTACCATTTGCAGGGATGGTGATCGCTTGAACTTGACGCATCTTCATTACGTCGCCATCAACGATAACATCATGAAGTTCAACCTTTCCTGCTGCTGGTGTTGTTGCAGAAACAATAGCGCGATCTTTATCGCTATGGTTCATCAGAGTCGTGAATACCGCGCTGTTCACTGCTGAAGGCGGGGTTGCGCGCGCGTACGCGTCATGAACCATAATGTCGCTATTCGCTTGAGCAAGAGGAGTGAGCAATAAGCCTGCTAGAGCAAGTGCTTTTAACTTCATGTTGTTGTCCTTAGTTTTTTGTTTTGGTCTGGGACCTGACTTTTTGTTCGAACTTTATTCGTTAAGTTCTTTATTTTTGTACACGTTGTTTCTCGTCGCTGATGACTTGGTACGTTAGCGCGTTAATGTGTTAATAGCTTCAACAATTGGCGCTGGCGTTAACGTATGCGGCACTTTGGTAATCAGCGTGCCATCGGGTTTTAAAAAATAGAAATATGAGCTGTGGTCTAGGGTGTATTCCAACTCTGAACCTTCAAGCTTGGTCTTTCTAAAAATAACACCGTAGTTGTGTGCAAGCGTTGTTGTCACATCTAACGGGCCACTTAATCCTTCCATCATTGGGTGGAAGTATTGTGCGTATTCGTATGAGGCTTCAGCGGCATCACGTTCTGGATCGAGAGAAACAAACATCGGGCGAATCTTGGCTTTTGCTTCATCAGAAATCTGGTTAAGTGCTCCGGCTAACATTGCTAGAGAAGTAGGGCACACATCTGGGCAACGTGTGAAACCAAAGTAAACGATACGAACTCTGTCATCGGTTTGGTCAAAGATTTCCGTTGGCTGGTTATCTTTACCGAAAAGGGTTGTCGCGGAGAATTGTTGTTTTGCCGCGTGTTGTTTTTGAGCTTCGTTTTGCCCATCAAGATAACTTTTAACGCCAAAGCCAAGGACAAAAGCGACAACCAATGCTAACGACCAATTTCTACTCATCTTGCCATCCTTATTGCCGGGTTTACAGTATCGACACCATCAGTGAGCTCACCGATCCATGTCATCTTGTCTAAAGTACATACAGGTAAAATTACATCACCTTCATAGGTATTATTGCCAATGTTTTTTAATTGAAAACGTGCCGAGCCCATTTCCATCTCTAAACCTGTAAGCGACAGCATTAATGTGTCAGAGGCTGCGCCTTCCCACACTACTTTGATTTTGGTGGGAGCCAGAGGTTGAGCCGTCTCGCGATCAAGTGTCATCGTAACTGTATTTTGCTCACACGATGTGGTGGAAAGCATGCAGTAATCATCTAAGTTAACCTCAGCAGAGGCTCGCTCCATCGCTGATTCAAATTGCTGAATTGCTTGCGGCCCATAAAAGCCTGCCACGAGAGCGATCCCAAGAGCAGCAACCTTTAATGCAGAGTGCATGTCGTGTTCTCATCTAATTTTATAAGAGCGGCGATGTTATCATATCCCTCAATATGTGCTTGTATCAAAAAGTAATTTTGTGCGTATGGTAGAACTAAAAAAGCGAAGCCATTGGCTTCGCTTTTGTCTGTGTCATAGGTTCATGAGCTTAGTCTTTCTAAGTTCTATCCGTTCTGAATACGCTTGAGAATGGATAGAATGATCAGTCCGCGTTGCGCTCTGCAAACTTCTCTAACCCAAGGACCAGAGCAATCGCTACAAGCATCATCACAATTGCCATTACTAGCTGTGAAGGTTGAGAAGTGACGGCTTCAAAATCAAACGGTGACAAGTTTTCTTGAATCAGAGGAACTTGCTCACCTTTAGAGTTTGTACGCCAGCTGATCGTTTCTTTCCACGGCCAAATCTTCGGCAGTGTACCGATCATCAAACCAGTCAAGAATACTAATGTGAAGTCGCGGAATGAGCGCAATAGCCAAGACAGTACATGTGAGAAAGTCAGCAGTCCGATCACACAGCCCGCAAGGAATAGCGCAAGTACATCGACTTGAAATGATTTAACGGCGCCAAGCACGGGGCCATACATGCCAATCAGGAGCAGAATAAAGCTGCCTGAAATACCGGGTAAAATCATCGCGCAGATAGCAATCGCACCCGCAATCAATACGTTGATGCTGGTTGGCTCCATTTGCAGCGGTTTAAGCACGGTAATGCTATAAGCGAAAGCAACGCCAAGCAGCAAAAACACGAAGCGAATCATATCGCGTTTCTCTACTTGCTTAAGAATATGGAAAACCGACACCAAGATCAGGCCGAAGAAGAAAGACCACAGTGGAACAGGGTGGGTGACTAATAACCAAGAAATCAATTTTGCGAATGTCGTAATGCTCGTGAATACGCCCGCGAACAGTGAAATTAGGAAGAAACCATTGATGTGATTAAACGCGGCTTTGAAGCCTTCGCGTTTCCATAAGCCAAGTACGCTAGGGTTAATTCTGCGAATGCTTTCTAGCAGCGTATCGTAGATACCAGTGATGAATGCGATGGTTCCGCCCGACACGCCAGGAACAACGTCTGCTGAGCCCATTGCCATGCCTTTGAAAAAAGTACTTAAGTAGTTCATTGCTTCATAGAGTTGAGGATGATTTTGTGCAGTATACAAACTTTAGTGTAAAAAAAGTATGAATATGCCTTTGGCGAGGTGCTTTATTACCTCTTTAATTGTAAGGCAATACGTTGATGTGAACATCTGCCTTACATTTAAAACACAACTGCTTGGTGTCCTATTATCACCGGCTGCACTGAAACTTGTTTTCTATCGATATTGCATCTTGGTTGCATTATGCAAATGCACTTTGCAATTCGCATCATGAATTAGAGGTTTTTATGCGATGCAGGGCTTATAAAACGGCTGAATTAAAGTTGGCACGCTAACTGCATTATATACATTGACCCTTCTTAAGCCGAGGGTCACCTAGCCAACTGACGTTGTTAGTGAACTTATGATTTGTTCACAAATATATAGAGCCAATCGCGATTATTGCGGTTGGCTATTTTTTTGTCTGTCGTTTGGCTCTTTATGATCAGCTATCTGCTATTAACCCCATGCTCCAAACGAAAAAAAAGCCAGTCACCATAGGTAACTAGCTTAAGCTTTTCTCGAATTAATCTCGAATCGTTTAGTACCCCATCAACTGCAGTAAATTCTCCGCTGTGCTGATCGCTTCTTTGCGGTTAGCAATGTTTAGCTTTTGGTAAAGGTTACGGATGTGAGTCTTGATGGTGGTACCTGCAACATCGAGTTCTTGAGCTATCTGCTCGTTACTGAACCCGGAATAGATCAAACCAAGTACTTGCCATTCACGCTGGGTGAGTGGGCTCGTGCGCACAAGTTCAGGAATGTTTGGGTGATTGACTAAGTTTTCAACAAAGTCTTCATCAAAGTGAACCGAGCGGCTGCGTTGGGTGGTCGAGATATCTTTCATGATCTGTTGAGCGCGATGGCGTTCTAAGTCACCTAAGCCAGGCTTGTTACTCAACTTATCCAAGATATGTCCGATAGTCCCGCCGTCTACTAAGAAGTTGCCGACCATACCGGTTTGGTTAGTCATATGAAGCGCTTCTTCAAGTAGCACGCGTGCGCTGTCTTCATCGTTAATTTGTGTACGTAACACGGCTTCAACGATCAAGTTTCGGTTGGTGTCTGTAATCAGATGTGAACGCTGAGCTTCACTCTTAAGGAAAGTCAGCGCTTCTTCCGCTTCTTCATACTGCTCAAGAATGATGTGAGCGCGAACGATGTTTCTCCATTGCAGTTGGCAGAAGTGGTTGCTTGCCGATTCAGGTCGAACAGCCACATTCAACCAATCACGTATCGCCTCTTTATTGCCTTTTACTTGCCAAAAAAGAATCAAAGAAAGAGAAGCGTTCGCCGTCCAGTCCACGTGGTAAGTCGATTGACGCAATAGGTGCTGAATTTGGTCGATAAACTTAGATGCTTTATCAATTTCACCGCGACTCAGTGAAATACGAGCCAGCATTGAATAGCTGTGAAGGTGCTTACTTGGCGAATGGTGACCAAGGATATCCAAGCCTTTGTAACAGCACTCTTCCGCTTCATCTAATCGGTTCCAACACCAGAATATTTGAGCTCTAACACGCAGTAAGAATTCATGCAGAGGCACGTATTTTAGCTGGTGTTCTTCGATCAATTTGAACGCACTGTCTTGCAGCTCGAATGCCGCTTGAACGTAACCCTGTGCAATTAAGATCTCGCTCTGTTGTAGAATTGCCCAAAGCGCTTGGTGGTAAACTTGATACTGGCGTGCCAGTTTTTCTGTTTGCTGCATCATCGGCAGTGCACGGCTCAAGTTGCCCATTACGTGATTGACTTCACCAACAACAGACGTGGCGACAATTCGGCTACGATAAACGGTGGTATTCAGCTGACTTAGCGAAAGTTCTGCTAATTCCAAGGCTTTTTCAGGTTCATTACTGTTAATCGCAACTTGCGCGCGTAGGGCGTTGTATTGCCCTTGCTGTTGAGTGTCGAGTTCAATATTTCGAGCTTGATATTGTGTTTCAGCCTCTTCCAATAATGTCCCTACTTGTTCGTAGCGGTGCTGACTTTGTGCTAGCCAAGCTCGTAACATGGACAGTTTAGGGTCGCTGTAAAGTTGATCCGTAGTCAGTTGCTTGATCGCCATCTCTAACGAGGAAAGCTCGCCTTGATTGAACATCGGCCAACCGTGGTCTGTTAGTATTTGAATGATCAGTTCTGGGTCTTCAGCGCGCTGTGCATGGCGCAGTGCTTGGTGTGGTGTGTCTTGTTTAATCCACGCCTTCGCGGCACTTCGGTGCAACTCTGCTTCTTGTTGAGGGATTCGAGCTTGACGCTCATGTGCCAAAAATTCACCAAACAGGTTATGGAAACGATACCAGTTCTTTTCGCCTTCAAGCGGGTAGATGAATAAACCGAATCGATTTAATGATTCGATCATACCCAGTGCGTCTTCACGCTGTGTTAGCGCACAAACCAGTTCGTCGTTGAAGTGGTCAAGCACTGAACACTGCATCAAGAACTGTCGAGTTTCTTTGTCTAACAGGTCGAAAACCTCTTCAACCAAGTAGTCCCAAAGATGGGCTTGATTAAAGTGGGAGAAGGACTCAGCAGACTGCGCCAGCGTGCGTTTTTGATGTTGGGCTTGCAGCGCAATAAGTTGAAGTGCAGAAGGCCAACCCTCTACATAGGTACAAATACTGTCTGCCGTTGTGTCATCAATACCATCGGCAACACGCTGATTAAAAAAGCGCGTCGTCTCTTCGGTATCAAAAGCCAGCGAGTCATTACCTAATTCGATCATTAAGTCTCGAACGCGAAGGTTTGCCGTACCTAGGGGGGGGGTACCACGACTGGTTACAACTAGCGTAAGATTGTCGGGCATGTGTTTGAGGAAAAAGCGCATTGCTTCTTGAATGTCATCATTGTTGACTAAATGGTAGTCGTCTAAAACAAGAAAACATTCATGATGATAGTCCGACATCTCGGCGAATACTTCGCTCAATAAAGAATGCAGCGATGAAAACTGTCGTTTCTCTGCCAGTTTTTGGGCATTGGGACAGGAGTTTTGAGTCGCTTTATTGAGTGATTGGAGTAGGTAGTTGATAAAACGGAAGGCATCGTTGTCACTATCATCGATGCTGTACCAACCCACATTCGGCTTATCTAATAGCCACTGTGCAGCCATAGTGGTCTTGCCATAGCCCGCTGGAGAACGGAACAATACAAGCTTATAGCAATCTGCGTTCTGGAGCAGATCGAGAACCCTAGGTCGTAGGATTGCATTATGTAAGCGGCCGGGACGAGTCAGTTTCGAAGGGATCCACATGTCGAAGTTTTTCACCTATTCCGTGGCCTATGTTCTGGGGATTCTAAAACCGTAAAAGAGTTGCCCAATCACATCTGCCTAATTACTTAAGTCTGTGCTTATGTTACGTGAAGAAAAATGGCACCGACTATGATTCTCCTCAGAAACCTTGCGGTCTTGCATGTTTTTAGCTTTCTACGCCCTTAATTTGGGACTTTGCTCACGTTGCGTGGTGGTTTGTGAATGTGACTTTGTTCGGTCTTACACTGAGATTTATGTAAAAGATGAGATATGGAAAATAATTTCGTGATCTCAAACTCAGATTTGCTAATCAGTTTATTCCGGTTAAATAAAACTCACATCAATTAACGTTAAGTTATCGAACGGGAGCTTGTGATCTTAGTCACTCCAACTTTTTGTTCGAAGTTAGAACATGAGAGTCAGATCACTAACCTTACATCGGTACGCCCCCTACGCCCTCTCATCTACTCCTAGTTAGTCGTATTAACGGGAGGATGTTTAGTTAATGGTGACCATGCACGATATGTCACAGATGAATTAGAACTATTAAAAGCGAGATTTCTGAAATGAAACCAACTCAGCAAAAAACTTTCGATAAAGTGTCGTTCCAAGAAAGCGTTAAAAAGCATTTATCTGCAACTTACGCAACAACGATTGAAACAGCAGATAGCCGCGCATGGTACCTAGCAATGGGGCGTGCGCTAGCAGAATTAACAACATTTGATCTGCTAGAAACTGAAAATGATGAAAAAATCAAAAACGCGAAGAGCGTTAACTACCTTTCATTAGAGTTTTTGATTGGTCGTCTAACAGGTAACAACCTGATCAGCATGGGTCTGTACGAACAGATTACTCATGCAATGGAAGAGCTAGGCCAAAACCTAACTGACCTTCTAGAAGAAGAACGCGACCCATCGCTAGGTAATGGTGGTCTTGGTCGTCTTGCTGCTTGTTTTATGGATTCTTGTGCTGCACAAGAGTACCCAACAGTAGGCTACGGTCTTCACTACGAATACGGCCTATTCAAACAGTCTTTCCAAGATGGTCGTCAACAAGAAGCACCAGACGCATGGCGTGGTGTTGAAGGTTACCCATGGGAAGTCGCTCGTCCAGAGCTAGCACAACACATTGGTTTTTACGGTCATGTAGAAGTTGAATTCATCGACGGTAAAGAAGTTCGTACTTGGGTTCCAGGTATGGAAGTAAAAGCAATGCCTTGGGATCTACCTATCGTAGGTTACGAGTCAAACACGGTTTATCCATTGCGTCTTTGGGAATGTCAGGCAATTGCACCATTCTCACTAGCAAGCTTTAACAACGGTGATTACTTCGAAGCGCAACACTCGCTAATCGATGCAGGTAACATCACTAAAGTACTTTACCCGAACGACAACCACGAGAAAGGTAAGACACTGCGTCTAATGCAGCAGTACTTCCACTCAGCAGCGTCTGTTCGCGATATTCTACGCCGTCACGAAGCAGCAGGTTTCTCTCTAGAAGATCTGCCTAAGCAAGAAACGATTCAGCTGAACGACACGCACCCAACGATTGCGATTCCTGAGCTAATGCGCATCCTGATCGACGAGAAAGGTCTATCTTGGGATCAAGCATGGGAAGTCAGTGCACATACGTTCGCGTACACGAACCACACACTACTTCCAGAAGCACTAGAGACTTGGTCTGAATCGCTGATCAACCGTCTTCTTCCACGTCACATGGAAATCATTTTTGAAATCAACCACCGCTTCATGCAAGAAGTTCGCAAGATGTGGCCTGGTGACGGTGAGAAACAAGCGAAGCTTTCTATCATCCAAGAAGGTTTCCACCGCATGGTTCGCATGGCAAACCTATGTGTGATTGGTTCTTACAAAGTAAACGGTGTAGCCGCACTTCACTCTCAACTGGTTAAGAAAGACTTGTTCCCAGAGTTCAACGAAATCTTCCCAGGTAAACTGACTAACGTAACGAACGGCATCACGCCACGTCGTTGGTTGAAGTTCTGTAACCCAGGTCTATCTAATCTAATCACAGGTAAGATTGGCTCTGAGTGGCCAGCAAAACTTGAGCAGCTAGAAGGCATCGCTAAGTTTGCAACAGACGCGAAATTCCAAAAAGAATTTATGGCTGTTAAGAAAGAAAACAAACAGCGTCTTGCGGATTGGGTTCAAGAGAACATGGGTATCGAGCTAGATACTAACGCTATCTTTGACGTTCAAATTAAGCGTCTGCACGAATACAAGCGTCAGCACCTAGATTTGCTACACATTCTGTCTCTGTACCACCGTATTCTTAACGAACCTGGTTTCGAGTGTGAGCCACGCGTATGTTTCTTCGCAGCGAAAGCAGCACCGGGTTACCACCTAGCAAAAGAAATCATCTTCGCGGTTAACAAGATTGCAGAGAAGATCAACAACGATCCTCGCATCGGTAACAAGCTTAAAGTGGTATTCATCCCTGACTACCGTGTAAGCATGGCTGAAATCATCATCCCTGCAGCAGACGTTTCTCAGCAAATCTCATTAGCTGGTAAAGAAGCTTCAGGTACGGGCAACATGAAGATGGCTCTAAACGGCGCTCTAACTATCGGTACGATGGATGGTGCAAACGTTGAGATTCGTGAAGAAGTTGGTGATGAAAACATCTACATCTTCGGCCTAGAAGTTGACGGTGTTGTTGCACTGAAAGCTCAGGGTTACAACCCATACGATTACTACAATGCAGACCCACTATTGAAAGCATCTCTAGATCTACTGACTGGCGATGAGTTCACTCCAGGTCAACCAGGTCTTCTACGTGCAACGTTTGATAGCCTACTAGACGGTGGTGACCCTTACCTATGTCTTGCTGACTTCGCATCTTATGTGAAAGCACACGAAGACATGGGCACACAATACAAAGACCAAGCTGGTTGGGCTAAGAAAGCGATTCTTAACACGGCATTGGTTGGTAAGTTCACATCAGACCGCTCAATTCGCGACTACGTGAACAACATTTGGAAACTTGAAGCGGTTAACCGTTAATAGTTGCAAAGTAGCCAAGGCAGTTTCTGCCTTGGCTCAATTAGCTTGTGAGCAAATAGACGGCTTATTCAGATAGCAATGCTTACAAACTGATTGTCACAAGCTAATTGATTAGTAAAAATTAAATAGACAACCCTACAAAAATTGAAAGCGTCAGAACGTTTTCGGAGAGAGCGATGAAAGAACAGACCGTATTAAAACAAGTCGCAGAAATGGCAAATATTGCCGATAGTTACGTTAGTGCGTGGGGCGATGAAGCACAAGTATCAGAAGAGACGATTACGTCTCTATTGGCTTCATTGGGCTACGATACAAGCAGCGATGATGCACTGCTTAAATCTGCAGAAAGAAAGCACAGAAAAGATGTACTAGACCCGGTTCTTGTCTTGCGTGACGGTGAGCCAGTAGAAGTGACACTCAATCTGGGTGTGAGTGCTCGTGAAAGTGAGTTCAGCTGGCGCTTAGAAACCGAGCAAGGAGAGGTACTTGAAGGCTATCTTCAATCTCAAGTCGTTCGTGACGAGCGTGCCGAGGGTGGCCCTTTAGTGTTTGCATTGCCAAGTGATTTGGCATGGGGTTATCACAAGCTCATTGTGAGTCGTAAGCGCCGTAAGAAACCTTACGAGATGACGTTGATTATTACGCCAAAAGCGTGCTTCAAGCAGTCACCCATTGAGCAAGGCAAAAAGCTTTGGGGACCAAGTGTTCAACTGTACACGCTAAGAACTCAGCACAACTGGGGTATTGGTGATTTCGGTGACCTAAAACAGCTTGTTTCGGATATCGCGTCTCGCGGTGGTGACTTTGTTGGTCTAAACCCAATTCACTCACTGTTCCCTGCAAACCCGGAAGGTGCGAGCCCATACAGCCCGTCTTCACGTCGTTGGTTGAACGTCTTATACATTGATGTGAGTTCAGTTCCTGAGTTCGCATTAAGCGCGGAAGCGCAACAAACGGTAGGCAGCGCCGAGTTCCAGCAGCGCCTACAGAAAGCTCGTGAAGCGCACTGGGTGAATTACACTGAAGTGTCTGAGCTGAAGATGAGCATCTTACCTCTGCTATTCGCAGAATTTAAGACTCGTCATCTAGACAAAAACAGCGACCGCGCACAAGCGTTCTTAGCGTTCGTTGAAGAGGGCGGTGAAAGCCTGATGCATCAAGCGGCGTTTGATGCTCTGCACGGTGAACTGCATGCTGAAGATTCAGGTATGTGGGGCTGGCCTGTATTCCCAGAGAAATTCCGCACATTTGAAAGCCCTGCGACCCAGAAATACATCAAAGATAACCTAGATCAAGTGCATCTCTACATGTACCTACAATGGTTAGCCGATTGCCAAATCAACGATGCACAGTCTCTTGCTGAAGAGAAAGGCATGGCGGTTGGCCTTTACCGTGATTTAGCGGTAGGCGTTGCAGATTCTGGCAGCGAGACATGGGCTGATGAAGGCAACCTAGTGATGGATGCGAGCATTGGTGCTCCACCGGATATTCTTGGTCCTTTGGGTCAGAATTGGGGTCTACCACCACTAAACCCAGAAGTGCTTCAAGAAACCAGCTACGACGCTTACATCAAACTACTTCGTGCCAACATGAAGCACTGTGGTGCATTGCGTATTGACCATGTTTTAGGTCTGCTGCGTTTGTGGTGGATTCCAAAGGGTGAGAACGCAACGAAAGGTGCGTACATCTACTACCCAGTGCAAGACATGCTGTCTATTCTGGCGCTTGAATCTCACCGTTACCAATGCAGCGTTATCGGTGAAGACTTAGGTACGGTGCCGGATGAAATCGTAGACATCCTTGCTGATGCTGGCGTGCATTCTTACAAAGTATTCTTCTTCGAAACATCAGAAAATGACGGTGGTTTTATTTCTCCTAAGCACTACGCGTCACAATCGATGGCAGCACTGTGTACTCACGATATGCCAACGCTTCGCGGCTTCTGGCACTGTGATGACTTAAAAATGGGTCAAGAGATTGGTTTATACCCAGACGCACAACAGCTAGAAACTTTGTTCGATAGCCGCTTGGAGTGCAAGCAAGGTATCTTAGACTCAGTGGCATGGCACGGCTTCCTACCTGAAGGTGTTGGGCGTGATGCAAGTCAAGTGCCGATGGATTCTTATCTTGCTGAAGCGCTTCAGTTGCACGTTGCGGCTGGTGGCTCAACACTCCTGAGTGTTCAGTTGGAAGATTGGCTAGAGATGGATAAGCCCGTTAACATCCCTGGTACGGTCGATGAGTACCCTAACTGGCGTCGTAAACTATCAATGAACTTGGACGAAATCTTCGCTCATGAAGGCGTGAATCGTATCGCATCTAAGCTAACTGATGTACGAGAAAAAGCAGCTAAGTAATGGAGTCGAGTGGCTTGAAAAGAGGTGGTTTTTTGCTTACGCCGTACGAAACTACAACCTCGGTCACTCAATATTGAATGCTCATCTGGTAGAATAAACCGTCGTTATATTGCCCGCACTAATAGCGGGCATTTTTGTATTATGTTTTTTGGATGTTTGGTTAGGGAGAAGCGTTTTGGAACTAAGTTCGATTTCAAAGCAAAAACAAATATATACCCAACTATCACAGGCTTGCTTCACAGACCCATTTGCGTTTTTAGGGCCATACTTACCTTCTGAACAAGGTTCATTACGAGTGTGGATTCCTGGGGCAGATAAAGTCGAGTTGATTGTTGGAAAGGAACCTCGTATTAAGTTAGCGCGAGAGGGTGAAAGTGGTTTCATTCTTAAGCAAGAAAGAGACTTACGTTTTACTCACTACAAGCTTGCGGTTGATTGGAATGGAGTAGAGCAGATCATCGATGATCCATACCAATACCATGATCTGTACGCGAGTTATGAGGATCTTCATACACCTAAAGATATGTATCATCACATGGGGGCTCAGTTTATTACGCTAGAGCGTGATGGACAGACGATTTCAGGCACGCGTTTCTTGGTGTACGCACCGCATGCAACAGCGGCTAGCTTGGTGGGTAACTTCAACGCTTGGGATGGTCGTCGCCACCCAATGCAGCGTCTAGATTATGGTATGTGGGGCTTATTCATTCCTGATCTGGAAGAAGGCGCACAATACAAGTTTGAATTAAAAGGACCTGATGGCGAAGGCTTGCCACATAAAGCTGACCCATGGGGTTTCTACTCTGAGCAGTACCCATCATTTTCATCTGTGACTTACGATCACGCTCGCTACCAGTGGCAAGATTCTCAATGGCAGAATCGCCCAGTGACGCAAAAGCGCAAAGAAGCCCTTTCATTCTATGAATTGCATGCCGGCTCTTGGAAGCGCAATGCTGAAGGTGAATTCCTAAACTACCGTGAGCTAGCGGCAGAGCTAATCCCATATCTAACGGATCTCGGTTACACACACGTAGAGTTGATGCCGGTTTCAGAGCACCCGTTTTACGGCTCTTGGGGTTATCAGCCAATAGGCTTGTTTGCGCCAACAAGTCGTTTTGGTTCTCCAGATGATTTCAAATTCTTCGTCGACCAATGTCACCAAGCCGGTTTAGGTGTTGTTCTGGACTGGGTTCCTGCACACTTTCCAAGTGATGATCACGGCTTAGCTAACTTTGATGGAACGCCTTTGTTCCATGATCCAGATCCACGCCGTGGTTGGCACCAAGATTGGAACTCGTACATTTACGACTTAGGTAAAGAGCATGTTCGTCGCTTCTTAGTAGCAAATGCATTGTACTGGTTCGAACAATTCCATATCGATGGCATTCGTGTTGATGCGGTTGCTTCGATGTTGTACCTCGATTACTCGCGTAGCCATGATCAGTGGATTCCGAATGTTGACGGCGGCAATGAAAACTACGACGCTATCGCGACCCTTAAGTGGATGAACGAAGAAGTGTACAAACACTTCCCGAATGCGATGACAATTGCTGAAGAATCGACGGCTTTCCCAGGTGTTTCAGCACCAACCTTTATGGGCGGTTTAGGCTTCGGTTTTAAGTGGAACATGGGTTGGATGCACGATAGCTTGTCTTACATTCAAGAAGATCCAATCAACCGTAAATATCACCACGATACGATTACCTTCCCGTTGGTTTATGCTCACAGCGAAAACTACGTATTGTCTCTGTCTCACGATGAGGTGGTTTACGGTAAAGGCTCTATCCACAACAAGATGCCGGGTGATGAGTGGCAGCAAACGGCTAACCTACGCGCTTACATGGGTTACATGTATGCACAACCGGGTAAAAAGCTGAACTTCATGGGCGCTGAATTCGGTCAAACGGCTGAATGGAATCATGATGATCAACTGCAGTGGTTCTTGTTGGAATATGAACGCCACCAAGGTGTTCAACGCTTAACGAAAGATTTGAACAATCTATACCGCTCTGAGGCGGCAATGCACGATCTTGATTTCGACCCGAAAGGTTTTGAATGGCGTCTACAAGATTCTGCTGAAGCAAGTATCTTAGCTCATGAACGTATTAGTGAGTTGGGTGAACGAGTATTGGTTGTTTCTAACTTTACGCCCGTTCCTCATGAGCGTTTCCGCTTAGGTGTTCCAGCCCAAGGCCAGTACTCGCTATTGCTGAATACTGACTCGGCTGATTACGCAGGCAGCGGTTTTGAAGTGAAGCAGGTTGCTCAGGTTGAATCAATAGCAAGCGAAGGTTTGGATACGTCGATTGAGCTGCGCTTGCCACCACTATCAACGGTGTTTTACAAATTAAACTAATAACAATCACAGTAAGTAAGTGATCACAAAGACGACAAAGGGAGCCCTGAGGCTCCCTTTTTTTGTTTCGATTTTCACTCTAAAACGGCTTGAATTTCGTTAAGTAGAACATTATACAGCACGTTATTTAAGCGATGCTTTCAATGAAAAACCTAAAATGGATACCAGAATAATTGTGGTTCTAAAACACGCTTTACGATCGCTAACACAACGATAAAGGCGATAACCATTAGCCAAACATAATCGATACGTTTCAAAGGCGCATAGCTATACCAAGTCCGTGACTTATGTCTGCCAAAACCTCGTAACGTCATTGCGTTTGAAATCTCGTCTGCACGGTCTAAGCTAGAAAAAATGAGCGGACCTAGAACCTTAGCAACGTTTTTGATGCGAGTGAGTAAAGGTGCTTTCTTCGATAGTTCAACGCCACGAGCCTGTTGCGCGTGCATGATATTGATGAAGTCTTTTTTAACTTCAGGTAAATAACGCAGTGTTAAGCTGACCGCGTAGGCGATTTTGTATGGAACGCCAATACGGTTGAGGCTTGCTGCAAACTCGGTCGGGTGCGTGGTAAAGACGAATATTAACGCTATCGGGAACATACTCATGTATTTGAGCGTGACAGTGATTAAATAAAACAGAGTCTCTTGGCTCAACGAGTAGTTACCCGGCAGTGTCAGCAATAGGGTCTCGCTGCCGATGAGCTCTGTACCTTGCTGTGGAGCAAGCAGATACATGAACAAAGCATTTAGGCTTAATACACTCACCGTTCCCAATAACAAAGGCTTATAAATGCGCACAGGCACATTGGTGAGCTTTAGAAGAAATAAACCAGTCACAATAAGCAACGCAATCAATCTCAGGTCGAACGTAGTTAAAACCACAGTGACCCAAGCGAGAAAAAGTACAAATTTAGTGATGCCGTTCAGTGCGTGTAACGGTGATTTAGTATCAATGTAATTGATGCCAAATTTTACTTTTGATGCATTCATAGCGAGCTTCTCTCGTCGTCGATGAAGTACTGCATAAAAGCGTTGGTGTCGTCGATTTTCATCATAGTCGCAAGTTCATAAATGCTGGTGGTGCAAAGGTTCGCACGTTCTAAAAGCGATGGCTGACTAAACACTTCCGTCATGGCTGCATTAGCAATTAACTTACTGTCTGCGATTACGATCGAACGTGTGGTGTATTCTAGAACCAAGTGCATGTCGTGTGAGATGATCACAACAGTAATGCCCAAATCTCGGTTAAGCTTTTGGATGAATGCCAGCATCGATGTGTAGTTACGGTAGTCTTGGCCTGCTGTTGGCTCATCTAAGATGAGGAGTTCAGGCTCCAACACTAAGATAGACGCGATCGTTACACGCTTTTTCTGACCATAGCTCAGAGCTTCAATGGGCCAGTGGCGGAACTTACTTAACCCGCAAAGCTCAAGAACGTTCTCTACTTTTTCTGTGACCAGCTGTTCTGCCATACCGCGGTTACGAAGACCAAAAGCAATCTCATCAAAAATCATATGATGTGAGATCATATGATTCGGGTTTTGCATCACCACACCGACTTTCTGGCTTCTTTCAAAGATGGAAAGTTCAGATAAGTCTTGACCATTTAGATAGGAAGAACCTGAATCAGCATCTATCACACCCATGATGAGTTTGGTGATAGTGGATTTACCCGAACCGTTCTTGCCCAAAATCGAGACAAACTCACCCTTACCAATTTTGAAACTCACATCTTCGAGTGCATTTTTTTCGCCGTCGTAAGAATAAGTTAAGCCATGAACTTCGAGCAAAGGCTGGTACTGTTTCTCTGCTACCGGTGCCGGGCGCTCAGCAAACCAAGCTTGAACTGCTGGGCGGAATCTTTTGTAATCCAAAGCTTTGAGGTTTGAAAGTTTATCTTCGTTAGTCAGAGGGGCTTTCGCTGCTTTAAGTGCAGATAAGTAGAGAGGTTCACGAATACCGTGCGTATCAAGTAACTTGGACGCTAAGAGGTCATCCGGAGTCATATCCGCGACTATTTCACCGCGCTCCATTAAGATCACACGATCGATATCGCGATGCAGAACATCCTCAAGGCGATGCTCGATAATCACGATAGTCTTGTTGGTTTCTTTATGAAGTTGGTCGATGATCTCAATCGTTGCTTTGCCCGTTTTAGGGTCAAGGCTTGCTAGAGGCTCATCGAACAGCAAGATATCGACATCATCGACTAAAATACCCGCTAACGATACTCGTTGCTTTTGACCACCTGAAAGGTCATGAGGAGAGCGCTCAAGCATATCCGCTAGGTCGACCATTTTTGCAGTCGATTTAACTAACGGGTACATATCAATGTTCGACATCAACTGGTTTTCTAATGCGAACGCGATATCTTCACCGATACTTAACCCCACAAATTGGCTGTCAGTATCTTGTAATACTGTGCCGACTTGCTCGGTATAGTCGTGCATTGAAAACTCAGAGACATTCTTGCCGTTGATCTCTAAAGAACCAGATACCTCACCTTTAATTGCATGAGGTATCAGACCATTGAGACACTGACCTAGCGTAGATTTACCACTACCACTTGGTCCAATAATGACGATTTTCTCTCCTTTCTCTATCCTTAGATTGATATTTTTTAGCGTCGGTTTATCCAGCGACTCATATCTAAAAGAGAAGTTCGAAAATGCTATAGTCATTAGCGTTTATGCCTCGGTCAGGTTACGGCTTTGTTTGTTACGTTTAGCGACTGATTTTAGGATCAGGAAGCCTACCACTGCGATAAGAATAGTGTTGCCCGCAGCGATGATAGACAGTTGAGTGAAGACTTTAGTAAACGGTTCTGCGTATAGGATGGTATCTAGGAACGCAGAGCTACCATAACCCACAACGTTACCCGCAAGGGCAAGAACCACGAACAGTGCAAAATCTTTCATTGGTAGTTCACCTTGTTGAAGGCGATTCTTAGTCATCATTGGGAATAAGCCGATAACCATACCGACAATACCTGAGCCTAATACCCAAGTTAACCATACCCCCCAACCTGCGAACAAATCCGTTACCCAGTGACCGATAAAGCCAACCAAGAAGCCAACAATAGGGCCAAACAAAACAGAAAACAGTGCTAGGACTGCCATTGCTGGTTTCAATGTCGTGTTAGCAAACACTGGGACACCAAACATAGGTAAACCACCAATGCCGTACAGTGCCGCGCCAATAGCAATAACGACGACTGTTTTAGCTGAAAAGTTCATAGATAACCTCGAATACTGAAAATAAAGCATAATATTCGCCATTATTAATATGCGTCTCAATGAGAACGTTTTTTGGGCAAATATAAAAAATAAGGCGCGCATTATACAGTAGAACCCTTCCATAAGGGAAGGTAAGTGTCTAGATGTCTAAAATTCCATCTAGACGCATTAATATCATGTAAAAAACGCAATTTTACGGTTAATCAAGCAACAAAAAAGCCAGAACGAGTCTGGCTTTTTGATTCATATTAACAATGTGTTAAGCGGGGGTGTCGTATATCTACGACCGTTTAGTGGTCTAGATACGGTTAGTGGTCTAGATATAGATAGTTTTGCCAACTCTTCATGCGAATAAGCACTTTACGCATGATAGATACGTGAGTGAAGCTGTCAGAATAAACGGCCACTTCCACGGCAGTACCCATAGGCAAATGGTACTCAGACAGATCATCAGTGATGGTCAGCTTAACAAATACACGGCCGCTAGTACGCAGTGCGTCAGTACCTAGAAGTGTGCCTCGAGCTTGAAATTGGCTTTCACCAATGGCTGGGATGACTTCATCAATGCGTCCTTTAAATACTTTTCCTGGTAGTGCTCTAAATAGAAACTCAGCTTCGTAGCCAGGTTGCAGGCGTTGTAGTGAGTTTTGTCTAAAGGCTGCGGTATAGAATTGCGCCTCAGTGTGAACAAAGGTCATCACCGGCGCTAATGGTAGTGGTACAGCCATTACACCAGGACGAAGAGCGAGTTGAGTTACGTAGCCATCGGTTGGTGCTCTTACTACCGTTTGGTCAAGATTGAATTCAGCTTTACGTAAATCAGCAAGTAAGCCTGCAACCGCTGTATTCTCACCGCCAATCTCAGAGTTAAGTGCGATCTGAGCTTGTTGTTGGTTTGCTTCGGCTACTTTCACTGCAGCTTCTGCGGCTTTGTATGCCTGTCGACGAGTATCGAGTTGTTGCTCTGTAAATGCGCCACTTTCGAAGCCTCGCTTGTATCGAGAGAATTCACGTTGTGCTTTGTCTCTTTCTGCAATGGCTTTTATTTTGGCAGCTTCAGCTTCTCCAACTTGCGACTCTAGACCTAAGGCTCCTTGACTCGCTTCTTTTACTTTGGCTTGCAGCTTAGCAACTTCAGCTTCAAAAGGAATCGGGTCTATTTTGAAAAGGATATCCCCTTGCTTGAGAGGCTTATTTGCTTCAACCGGAACCTCGATGACTTTGCCTCGAACCCCTGAAACAATCGGTGTCGTTGAGTAAACTTGATTACCGATTTGTGTGAAAGGGTGGTTGTAGTTCATCAATAGAATCAAAGTACCGATGAGGACAACACCACCCAGTACGGCAGTGGGGACAGTCCATTTGTTTAGTGGGATTTTGAATACTTTGAAAATCGTAATACAAAGCGCCGCGTAGGTCATTATCAGCAGTAAATCCATTACTTAGCCTCCTGATCTTGAACGTTGTTTGTCTGTTTCTCTGTGCTGTTTTGCTCAGTGCCCGCTTGCTTTAACTGTGCGATTTCGTTCTGAAGTGCACTCACTTGGTCGATGAGAGTGTCGACTCGGTGATGAATATCATGTTGTTCTTCTTCAAGCTTAGCGAAGCCCCAGCCACGATCTTTGCGCCACAACGTAGCCCAAATCCAAAGGAACGGCCAAATAGTGTGTAAAGTGAATAGGCTAACCCAGCCTGAGACATGAATAGCATCTTGATGAGGGTGATTACGTTCTTTCGCAATTTCATAAGGAATATCGTGAATAACGATGATGCCGTAAAAGATAACTAATGCTACGAAAATCAGTAGACCGAGTGCAAAGTAGTCTAAAAACATAACAGATCCTTGTAATGTTAGATGTTAGTTACAAATATACTACGCTATCATCCAAGTAATTGTTATAAAAATGATTTACCAATCTGAAAATAATATGTTGCTGCTAATAATGAGAATAAAATCATTGATGGATCTTATAAAATCCAATTGAACTTGAATAGGTTATTTCGGATTTCTTGCTGACAAGATGACAGTTCTGATTCAAACGATGCGCATAGCCATAATCATAGCCATAACAACAATAAATAAAGGATAAATGCGGATGTATATAGGTGAATTAGCGGCCATTGGCGCTGCGATGGTGTGGGCGTGTGCGACATGGATTTATGGGCAGTTTGGGCATCGCTTCTCTGCGATGCAGTTGAACATTGTTAAGGGGGTTGTAGCCTCTGGCATGATGCTGTTGGTCATGCCGTTAATACCAATGCCTGAATTCGAACTGAGTGCTAACCATTTTGGGATCTTGGCGATCTCGGGAGTCATTGGTATCGCAGTTGGTGACAGTGCTTATTTTGCGGCATTAAAAAGAATTGGTGCCAATAAGACCTTGTTGCTGGAATCTCTGGCTCCACCTCTTTCTGGTGTTTTGGCATTAATGTTTCTTGGCGCGGCACTCACTTTGCAAAGTTGGCTCGGTGTTGTGATAACAACCTTAGCGGTGACCTTTGTGGTCTTTCAGCCGTCGAAATCAGCGAACGGTAATGATATTTCTAATGACAAAGCACAGTGGGGTGGCATTGGATATGGGCTTATGGCAAGTGTTTGTCAGGCGTCGGGTGTGGTGATTTCCCACTACGCATTGGTGGCGGGTGACATTCCACCATTGTTAGGTGCTTTGATTCGCCTGACGATTGGCGTGTTTGCCGTAATGCTGATTATCCCTTTCGTTGAAAAGAAGCCGTACTCGTCGATAAAAAGAGATTTATGGGCAATGACCAAGCTCGATAAACTTTGGTTATTAGGGGCAATCTTTGTCGGGACGTTTCTCGCTCTATGGCTTCAGCAAGTGGCGTTGAAAAATGCTAACCCTGCGATTGCTCAAACATTAATAGCGACCAGCCCGGTCTTTATTTTGGTGATTTATGCGATTAGAGGAGAGAAGGTGTCAAAGCAAAGTATCATCGGGACACTTGCCGCATTAGGTGGAATTTCTTTGTTCTTTTATCAATAAGAGGCGGGCTTAGCTACAGAGCTACAGACCCACAGACAGACGTGTTACTACTCTGTACACACTTGATTACGGCCGTTGGCTTTAGCTCGGTATAGGGCTTTGTCTGCACGATAGAAGGTACGCTGAGTATTTTCTCCATCGCGATGCAAAGTGATACCGATACTAACGGTTAAACCGCGCTCGCCGAGTATTTCATGCCACCCAAATTGGAAGATACGCTCTCGATAATTTTCAGAGTGCATTTCTGCTTTCGCAAGGTCAGTATTCTCAAGGATGACGAGGAACTCTTCTCCGCCAAACCTGACACATGACGCGCCTCTAAACTTAAAGTATGAACGCAGTTCTTGAGAAACGCTGACGATCGCTTTATCACCCACTAAGTGGCTCAGTTCATCATTGATTGACTTAAAGTGGTCGATATCGATAACCATTAATGCGAAAGGCGTTTCGTGTAGCAGTAGATCTTTCAGTTTCACATCTAACCAGCGACGGTTGTGTAACCCGGTCAGTGGATCGGTGAAAACATCTTGTTGTAGCTGAGCAACTGTATTTTTATGTTGCTCTGTTGTCTCTTTAAGCTCTTTGTTCTCTTGTTCGGAGAGAATGAGTTTAAGTTGTAATTCAAACCGTGATAGACGGCGCAGTTGGCTTGCACCAAGTTCGCTGATCGGGATCTGCTTCATCAGATCCGTTTCAATTCGGTAGCCTTTCTTCTCGTAGCTCAGCGCTTCTTCAAAACGACCTTGATTCAAACATACATCACTTAGAGAATCATAGAAGCGCTTCGCAAGCACAGGTGACGAGCCGGGCTTCACACGTTTGTGGGTGCTCGACAAGATCATACTTGCATAGTCTTGCTTTCCGGTCGCACTCAAGCAATGTGCTAACTCTAGACGAGTCATGGTCGCGAGCCAACTTGCTTGAGTACTGTTGGCTGGATATTGAATTTTTGACAGACAACGAAGCGCTTCATGGTGCTTTTTCTTAGCACGGAGCACTTTTGCTTGATACAACAGTATCTGAGCTGTGAGTAGCTTATCACTCACTAAAATGCTCAGTTCTTCGCATTCGTTCAGTAAGTCGCTGGCCGCCGTTATTCGGTTGAGCAGTAGCAGACTTGCTACCATATAAAGCTTGAATTTCAGACGAAGTGATCGACTGCTTATCGCGTGATCTATGCTATTGATTTTTTGGTAGTAGCGAAGAGCTCTGCTGTGGTCTCCGTAAGCGTCACACAGGTTCCCCATACCTAAGATAGCCATTACATATTCATCGATATGTCCGTGCTCAACGGCGATTGTCGATGAGCTGACGAATTCATTCAGTGCCGACGTGTAATCACCAATTTCAACCAAGCGATTACTTAAGCTGGTCTTTACAGTAAGAATATCTTCTATATCTGTAGGAAGGTGGAGTAGGTCGAGTGCCAGTTTTAATTCATCAATACTGGTTTGATTTTGTTGTAACTCGGCGCGGTACTCAGAGCTGATGATGTAACAGTGTGCTTGTTCTGTTTGTGTCGTCGAAACGTGTTGGCGAATATGATTCCAGAATATGATCGCCTCTTCACCCGATACCGATGAAGGATCTAGACCTGCATCTGTAATCTTGCTTAATAGGGTTTCCATCATTCTGTTACCTCAGCATCGTCTTCTTCTAGTTGTTCAAGAGTGAACGGGAACGTCAAAATATCGTTGAGGCTGACGGTCGGTCTCGAACCTTTTAATCCTTTTCTGTGCCATGGATAGATATCTAGCATGGTGGTCAGAGTTTTGAAGATCTGGTCAGCAGCTTCGTCTTTTTCGGAAAGCATAAGAGCCACACGTTCCGAACTTAGCCTTGCAATGAAGTCGTTCTGATTACACAAGGTATGTGCTATCTCGGTACAGACATCTAAGTAATCGGTATCGATGTGATGGAACATGATGATGCAGTGATTAGAGCGTTTAAGCTCCGTCTTAAATAGTACCAGTTTTTCCCACCAGAAGGTTTCGGAAACGACATAAGAGAGGTGCTTTTCCGGGTCGTGTTCGTGTTGACCTCGAATGCGGTTAATTAGCTTACGAGCTCTCTGTTCAAGCTGGCGTTTTGAACTGCGCGCTTTGTCTAAACCGACACGATTTGTTTGTTCTTTAAGCATGCCGGTAGAATATTGACGATACTTCTTAAAAGCGATCAATGCGGCTTCAAAATCTTGATTTTCTTCTGCGACTAAAGACTGTTGATAACAAATTTGGCTAAGCAGTTCGCCATTATCGAATTCGTTTGCTGACTCTTCTGCCAGCCTTAGCAACTCGGCGGCTTGTTCTGGCCTCTTTCTTAAGAGCTCCAGTCTAGCTCGACTGATGTAGGAATGCGCTTTCATCCATACAAGGTTGTGCTCTACTGCTAGCTTGTGCGCTTTGGCTGTGGCTCGTTCTGCATCATCCAAACGTTCAAGGCCAAGTAGGGCAAGGCCTCGAAAATCCCATACTTCAGCGTGCCAAGTATTATCTTTATATTCTTTTAGTGCTTCTTCTGCACCGTCGAGCACCGATAGCATTTCAACATAGTTGTTGAGCAGGTAGTAATCCCATGCGAGAAGTATTCTTGCTTTGCCTTCTAACCAACCAATGCGGCTGTTATTCGCTACTTTTACAGCGAGCTGGTGGGTAGAGCGTGCAAGTTTATATTCGTGAGTCATTCGCCAAATGTTGCCAAGGCCAATGAGGCATTCAATTTGAATCTCCACTTCATCAACCAGTGCAGATTGTTCTAATGCATTGATCCAGAACTGTTGGGCGGAGTAATACTTGGCTTGTCCCCAGAATTGGAGAGCGTGTAAGTGGAGAATTTCAGGGAGAAAATGATCGGTATCTAATCGGCTTTGGCGTTTGTAGGCTTCCTTGATGTATTTTAAACCTTTCTGGTAATCCATAAGGTTCCAACAACATCTCGCCATTAACATGAATGACTGGATAGCGCCCTCTTCAAACAGAACTTGCTCTGATCTGACTAGGCATTGTTGTGCAATCTCTAGGATCACCAATGGCTCAGAATCAACGCGAGTTTTGAGTTGTTCTAGTTCGGTTTCAAGAAGGTACTGATTTTTGTCCAAGGCTTAGATCCATAATTATCGAACATATTGATAACACAATCATTATAGGAGTGTGATTGATGATAAGCATCAATTATCTCTCGCTGAGCATAAAGGGGACACGTATCTTTTCCAATTTTGGGTGTTATCTCATGCTTTTGCTTTGAAATCAATGAGTTCTAGAGCGCTTGTCTAGATGGTAAATTTCTATGAAAGCAATTGCTTAAGAGTTAATGGCTGCTCTGTCACACCTAAGCGTTGTGCTGCCGTCAACCCTTGCTTATCTTGGTAGCACAGATTGTGCCAAGATCTAAATATGTCGAGCAATGGAAGAATGCCCCCAGGACGAAGTTTACGTCTTGGCTCATTGATGAAGCTATCAAATAACAACTGAAAACGTTGTTGATAGAACTTTGTTTGCTGAATTGAAGCTGTATTAAGCCACTGTTTTGGTTCTGGATTATTACCCGTTAGGTAGCAGATACCTTTTTGACTGTCACCTTGACTCGCGATAGCCCAACGATCGCGCCACCAACTCATATGAACGATGTCGATCTTTTCAAAATTTTGGTCATCTTGCCAACCTGAGTCTTCCTCTACATACATAAGGTCAACATTTTGACTCTGAATACGCGGCAAGCAAACGCTTAGAGCGGCAGATCTTAGTAATGGATCTTGTGGCATATAGATCGTGACATGCTTATTCTCGTCACACATATCAAGCACGTGTAGGAAGTGAGCATAGGAAGTATAAGGCGGTCGAATTAGCGCGCCTTTCGAAGGGTAACTGAATGTCGTAAGGTTCCCCATTGGGTCCTCTACATTGCCTCTCGCAAGAATTACTTGATATTGCTGCTCAATGCGCTCTTTCAGTTTGTCAGACGGCTGAGGAAGTTCGAGATTCGCTTCTGAAGAGTGCTCTTTAGACACAAAGCGTGCAACGTCATCATAAGGGTTGTGATCAGCACTTCCAGATGGTTCTTCATTTTGAGAGTAATTGACGTGTTGGCAAAGGATGTAGCCAGAGTGTGCCTCGCCAGTCGCTATCCATACTACACCATTGTTGCTTTTCGGTTGCAGGCGTTGGTAGTGAGAAGCGAATTCGTAATCTTTAGCATGGTTGACCCAACGAGCATCGATCATCGCTAACTTGCGACGACAGCGACTGGCGATATGGTCAACATGATCATAGAAAGTCTTTGGATTGATCTCTAACTTTCTACAAATTTCACGTACTGAATACCCCATGAACAATAAGCCCATGAGGTTCTCTTGAAACTGAAGTTTTTTGTTGGATCCTGACCACTTATCAACGAAGGTTGATTGGCAGTCTTTGCATCTGTAACGCTGCCTATCGCCACTGTAGCCGAAGGCATGATAAAGATGTTTGTGGGTATGAACCGATAAGCCAAAGTTATCGCAATCATCATTACGACAAGCAGGGAGCCCGTCGCTGTGAAGTTGTCTTAGGCGATGAAGTTCGCTTAACACTTCACGATTGTTAAGTAAGGGGGGGAAAGCTCCACATTCACGACAAACCATCGCTGGACGCTTAGGGTTTGCGTGTTGCAAAACATACCGTTTTGCATCGCTCAAGCCAAAGTTGTCACACGCCAATGTTTTACAAAAGTTGAGTTGCAAACCATCCGCATCTTTTGGCAGCTTGTCGTTAGACACGATCTCCCCCTCGGGATTATTTGAGCAGCCAAGTGAGCTTGGCTGCGGGGTAACGCTTTTCAATGTATCTTATCAATTCGTTAGATGTTGATTGCAGTCTCTAGAGCAACTTTCATCATGTCGTTGAAAGATTTTTGACGATCTTCAGAGCTTAGTTTCTCACCACGGATGATGTGGTCAGATACTGTTAGGATAGTTAGAGCTTTAGCACCAAGATCCGCAGCAACACCGTAGATACCAGCTGCTTCCATATCAACACCAAGGATGCCTAGCTTTTCCATTTTTTCGAAAAGGTCAGCTTCTGGAGTGTAGAAAAGGTCTGCAGAGAATACGTTACCAACTTTAACTGGAACTTCTTGTGCACGTGCTTGGTTTACGGCTTCTTCTAGAAGACCGAAATCAGCGATTGCCGCGAAGTCATGGTTGTTGAAACGAATGCGGTTTACTTTTGAGTCAGTCGATGCACCCATACCGATAACAACGTCCATTAGTTTAACGTCATCACGTACCGCACCACAGCTACCTACGCGAATAACGTTCTTTACGCCGTACTCAGCAATTAGCTCATGTACATAGATGCAGCACGATGGAATACCCATACCGTGGCCCATTACAGAAACTTTCTTACCTTTGTAAGTGCCTGTGTAACCAAACATGTTGCGAACGTCACAAACTTGCTTCACGTCATCAAGGAATGTTTCTGCAATGTATTTTGCGCGAAGCGGGTCGCCTGGCATAAGTACAGTTTCTGCGAAATCACCAGCTTGAGCATTAATATGAGGTGTAGCCATGGTCGTTCTCCAAAGTTTTAACGGTAATTATAGGAACAGGGTTTTATTAATTACCGATTCTGTTGAATTGAATTCGTTTTGTTGAGGCAATATTAGCGAGTTAAAACGAGGCTCCGTGAGATGTTTGTCACAAATTTGCTCTACCTTTAAAGTATTATTCATATAGATAACTAAATATGTTGAAAATTTAGAGGCAATCGATTTTGTGTGGTTAAATTACGCTATGTCCAGAAGAAAAACGACAAATAAAGGCCTGTTGCATATCAGCTTGGAGCAACAATACGTTGTCGCGACGTTTGATCAGCGATAATCTAAACTTTGATAAAAAGACAAACCAAGGAATTGTATGTCGTATTGCGCTAACTCGACGCCTTTGCACTCAATGAGAACACAGATACGTAAGGTAGCTTTACCTCTAGTGAGGGTCACCATGCTTGTGGCAGCGATGGCTTCGTCGTGTGTGTCTGCGGCGACCTTTGTACTGCCTCCGGCTGAAAGCCGTATCGTCGGCAGAATACAGCAGCATGAAGTGGCAGCGGGCGAAACGTTGGCCATCATTGCTAAGCAATACGATATTGGTTTTCTCTCTTTAATGGCGGCAAACAAAGGCGTTGATCCTTTTCTTCCTGCTGAAGGTTATGTGTTAAGTATTCCTAGTCGTCTGATTCTGCCGGATACGCCGAGAAAAGGCATTGTGATTAACCTTGCCGAGTTAAGGTTGTACTTCTTTGAACCTGAGAAAAATCAGGTGCACGTATTTCCTGTTGGCATCGGTCGAGTGGGGCGAGATACCCCAGAGATGATCACTAAGATAAGCCAAAAAAGACCCAATCCGACTTGGACGCCTCCAAACTCAATTCGTAAAGAGTATCTAGAGAAAGGGATTGAGCTACCAAAAGTGGTTCCTGCTGGGCCGGAAAACCCTCTGGGCGAGTATGCATTACGACTTGCTTATGGTGCAGGTGATTATCTGATACACGGCACCAATAAAGACTTTGGGATAGGCTTGCGAGTCAGCTCCGGCTGTATCCGTATGGAACCTAAAGATATTGAGTGGCTTTTTGAACAGGTTAGTCGTGGTGAGCAAGTCACAATAATCGATGAGCCTATCAAAGTGTCTTTAGAGCCAGATAGAAGCGTGTTTGTTGAAGCTCACGAACCATTGACGCGAAGCGACGGCTCTAAGAAATTATTGCAAATCCCCGTTGAATTAAAATGGTGGCTTGAAGATGCAGATCTACCAAATTCAAAAGCGAAAGCGGTGATATTTGCTCAAAATGGCGTGCCTGTTGAGATAGCACCACCTGTGATTGAGTTCTAATTTGATTGCCTCTTCTGTAATAAGGGGCGTTTATCTTTGTTTACTCGAATTAGTAACGCCCAAAAAAAGCACCACATCCGTTAAGAGGTGGTGCTGTCTATTTACTGCATTTTGCGACTGATTTAATCTACAGCTTAATCGCACTGAGCTCTCAAACTATTTAGTGTAAGACTCTGCGATGTTGTCGATACGGTCGTTAGCACGATCCGCTTCTTCTTTTGCTGCCATAGCGGCTGCAGCTGCTTCTTGAGCTTTCATTTCAGCTGCCGCTTTATCGCCTTTAAGTGCTTCAACTTCACTGGTTAGCTCAGCAACTTGGTTAGTCAATTGATCCATTTGTGACATTGCAGCTTCTTCTGGCTCAGAAGAACAACCAGCTAAAATGAAAACTGAGGCTGCAGCTGCGATTAACGTCTTATTCATAAGAACTCCTTGCTTATTTATCATCAAAAGATGCGCTATACATTCTTTATCATATAGTCGCTTCATTAATGATTGTAGCGACTAATTTTTTAACTGCAAAAACAATAACTAGAGAAATTACTAAATTTTTGAGGTAATTAGCTGAGCGTCACGTTATGTCTCGTTTATGAGATGAAGGGGTGAGAGCCGGTTTTGATGTGTTTTGGAGAGTTATTTCTTTACGATCAATGCATACAATGTGCTAGCAAACGAGAGATAAAGGGATAAATTTTCTGTGATCTCTATCCTTATAAAGTACTTTCGCGGTATCATGTCACGTTAAATTAATTTTATTCAATACCATCATGACTGGAGAGTCCTTTGCACTTTAAAGATTTAGGCTTAGATAACCGCTTACTGAAGAACTTAAAACATTACGACTTCAAGAAAGCGACAGAGATCCAATCAAAAGCGATCCCTGTTGCTATTGCTGGTAAGGATCTATTGGCTTCATCAAAAACGGGATCAGGAAAAACATTGGCGTTTGTGTTGCCAATGATACATAAGGCATTAAAAACAAAAGCGTTTTCTGCCAAAGATCCTCGTGGTGTAATTTTGGCTCCTACTCGTGAGCTAGCAAAACAAGTTTATGGCGAGCTGCGTAGCATGCTTGGTGGTCTATCTTACGAAGCCACACTTATTTTGGGTGGTGAAAACTTTAACGACCAAGTTAAGGCTCTGCGTAAGTACCCTCGCTTTATTGTTGCGACTCCAGGCCGTCTTGCGGATCACCTTGAGCACCGCTCACTGTTTTTAGATGGTGTTGAAACGCTAATCCTTGATGAAGCTGACCGTATGCTAGATTTAGGTTTCGCACCTGAATTGCGTCGTATCGCGAATGCAGCTAAACACCGTCGCCGTCAAACGTTGATGTTCTCTGCGACACTTGATCACGCGGAAGTGAACGACATTGCAAATGAAATGCTAGATTCGCCTAAACGCATCTCAGTGGGTGTTTCTAACGAACAGCACCTTGATATCACTCAGAAGTTTTACCTGTGTGACCATCTCGATCATAAAGAAGCGATTTTAGATCGTGTTATTGAAGAAGCTGAATACCGTCAGGTGATGATCTTCACGGCAACTCGTGCTGATACTGATCGCCTAACCGAGAAGCTAAACGAGAAGAAGCTTAAAGCGGTGGCATTGAGCGGTAACCTAAACCAAACGCAACGTAATGCAATCATGAGCCAGTTCGAGCGTGCGGTTTACAAGATCTTGGTAACAACAGACGTTGCTTCACGTGGTATCGATATTCCAAACGTAAGCCACGTTATCAACTTTGATATGCCTAAGCATACAGAAGAGTACGTGCACCGCGTTGGTCGTACTGGCCGTGCGGGTAACAAAGGTGATGCAATCTCTTTGGTTGGTCCAAAAGACTGGGATAGCTTCAAGCGTGTTGAGCTTTACCTTCAACAAGATCTTACCTTCTCTGTACTTGAAGGACTAAAAGGTAAGTTCAAAGGTATTAAGCCGCGTAAACCTGCTTTTGCTAAAGGCGGTCCTGCGAAGAAGAAAACCAACACTCAAGCTAAGAAAACGCCGAAAAAACCGGTTAAGCGCGATAAGAGCTTCCATAAGAATGTGGCAGTGGGTGATACAGTATTTATCCCTAAGAAGAAAGTTGCGCCAAAAACTGACGACGAGTAATCAACTCGCGTGAGCTAAAAGATTATGTTTATAAAAACAGATCTTTATACAAGCTAGCGTAAATAAAAACCGCCTATGAAGCAACACCTATCATTTAAGGTGTTTAGATCGCACAGTGTAGCGAGTCTTACTAAAA
>NZ_JBGONH010000043.1:34435-45153 GCF_041439075.1 Vibrio sp. FF145 | reverse complement strand
ACCTTGGAACTTCAAACACTGACAAGTCGCCCCGTGGGTTCGTGGGGCGGATACGTAACACCTAAATTTATCTAATTTCTATCGGTTCAACTTCTTCATCAGTAACTGAACTGGCTGCGTTAATTATCAAGTAGGTAACACAAAGAGCTTTTGCTCTTTGTGCTTTCTATATTCTGATTAGATAGCTTATCTATAAGTTAAAGCTCAATTTCAGTGATGAGTGGTGATTGTTTAAGGAAGTGCTTACATCTAGCCACAACGATTTCACGGTATCGGTTTAAATAAGGTAATTGTGAATCAGAAGTAGGAGTGACGAGAGATATAGCATCATCAATGTTGTTTATAATGTCATTTGCGATCTTTACTAGGCTCTGTTGAAGCAATTTTGGTGAAATACCACAATCGTCAGCAAACTCTACAAGTTGGTAGGCATTAATAGAATCTGAGTCAAATTCATCCCCAATTGCCATCGCAAGATCCTGCTCAAATTCAGGGTACATCCTTACATTGACTAGATCGTAAAGTGGCGTTGGTGTTAAGCCCGATTTTTGGACAAAGAAACTGAAGTTTTTGCCATGTGCATCTGCGTTATAAATGCAGAGATTGAACATTGCCCACTTTAGGATCGCTAGTTTTGCCGCTAATGGGTTTTCACATTGCTCTGTTACCGAAAAAAGTCGGGTGAAGCTGACACCATCACGAATATGACTGACATCTCTTTGTTTACCTAAGTTTCGTTCATACTTTCTATCGACACCTAGGTTACAAGCTTGACAGGCATCGATCATATGCCTTCGTTTCACACTTGTTGAGCTAAATAGCTTTCGATCAAATCTCTCTACAATTAAGGCTGGAAATTGGTCAAAATACCGCAACTCAACATCAGCAACATCTAGTTCAACTAGCTTCGCTAACTTCATCGTCACAAATTCATTTATGACAAGGTGTTGTTGGTCATTTTTTTCGAACTTCACAATATGAGTTGAGCATAGTTCACCCTCTCCAAACCCTAAGTTTCCATCGATAGATAAAACGTTTAGCTTAGATTGAACCCCCGCTACTGATAGTCTTGGTTTTCCTTCCCATATTTCTAAATACCAAAGCTCAGGGTCAGATAGTTTCTTAATTAATTCACTATCGTTGATTGGGTTGAAAGAGGTTTCAGTTTGAACTGGAGAAACACCTTCAGATAAGAACATCATTGCACCTGATGTATCTGTTCCAATACCACCAACTTGTGCAAATACGTTTGAACGTGATACGCCAAGAAAGTCGATCAAATAATCTAACCCTTTATTTTCAGGGAGCAAATTCTGTAAGAACCTCCTGATATTGACTGATGGTATATCAGAGTTAAATGGAAGGTGTGGCGATATGGGAAACCCATTATCAATCCAATCTTGCTTGTAGATTACAGATAGAGCATCACTTTCTTTACTCAGTGATAGTTTGCCTATGACTTGCTGGCTATAGACTATATCGAGGATGTATTGATTAGACCCAGACGTCATTACCTTTCTCCTGTGATGAGACTGAAGCATCTAAGTCTTGCCATGGTTGTATCGATATCTTTATTCCTAGAGCAGACACAACTTTCATTAAAGAGGTTAGTTTAATATCGGAGCTGCCTTGTTCAATTTTTATGTAGGTTTGTTTTGAAACACCAGAAAGCAATGCTGCATCTTGCTGAGTGATTTTACTTTGAGTTCTTTTTGCTTTGATCGCCTCACCAAGTAGTGATGGTGTGAACACCTGGTTTAGATCTGGTGACTCAGTTGCTTTTACTTTCTTAACCATAGAACCTCCATATAGCATGATGCAATAAAGTATGTCTTAGTAGACTTTTAAGTTATTTATACGTAGATTTTAAATAAAAGTCTATTAAAGTTCACTTTTATGGTGAATACATTGAGTTATCACATAAAAGTCTACAGTAGTGAGCTTTTATGATTACAAACTTGGCGATCTTATTAAAAGTCTAATGTGATTTACTTTATGTAATGAAAGAACAATAGAAAACTCAAAGCCATGGGGCTTTGAGATACCTAAAGTATGGCTAACTCTCTATCGGAACCTTAAGGTGGTCGTTCAAGTATTGTGTGTAATATAAAGGCATTACACATTGTCTTGCTCTCACTTCTTGTTTCAACCTTTACTGTCAGGTCTAAGGCTTGAATGATTTTAAACATGGTAGAGAGCGTGGCTTTATCTGGTCTAGTTTCAAAGTTAGAAATGGTAGCTTGCTTTATGCGACTCTCTTTGCCACTTCGAACTGAGTCCATTTATTTTTTTGCGTATTAGCAATAAAGTATTGGCTAATTGTTGTGGGCTATAAATCACAAGTTGTCACTTCATATTATGAGGCTTGACCCCCATTAGAGGATATTGGCCGTGCTATCCCAACAAAGGGATATATATAACTTTATACCTTTCAGGGGATAATCAAAGCCTTTAGCTTAAAGAGGTATTGCAAGAAGGTGGATACCAGCCTTTATTAGACTTGTCGCTAAGTTTTTCTGCGATTGGCGATTATCCATGCGGGTAAGGTGAGGTGATGGTTACACGTAAGTAGATCAAATATGCCACATAAAAGTTAATTAGAAATACTGACTTTGAAGCGCATGAGATGGTTCGAAACTAAAGTCATGGGAATCAAAAGCACTTTACACCGTGCGTCACCCTGTGAGTGAAAGGTAGCGCGTTTAGTACCGACAGCATAATTGATGATTATAAAATACAAAAAGGGCCAACTCTTTCGAGTTGGCCCTTTCCAAACGTTTGGTGGAGCTGGCGGGAGTTGAATGATTGTCTCATTTGTATAAAATTCAACGATTTAAAACAGGTGTTTGAATTTAGTGTTACATTGAATGTTACATGAAAATCCTACTTCAAAAGGAACTGAACCCGCGTCCGATATAACTTTTTGCTATTGCGGGCTGGTGCTATCATAGCAAAATAATCTTAAAATTATCTGCAACCGCTAGTTACCAATAGGTGATCAGTTATTGCCGAGCAATGAGTTTAGCATACTCGATGATGACGGTATTAGACCAACTTTTAGACCAAAAGGTTTGAAGACTTTATTCAATATGTCTGTTTTGTAGTTACCACGATCATTCTCTATATCAGAGAGGGTTTTTCGGGACACATCTACGAGCTTTGCGTAAACATCTTGCTTTAAACCTAGCACATTGATCCGAAGCTCTTTTAGTGCCTGACCTTGGGTTAGTTCGCCAAACAATAGTTGTTTCACTATTTGATTTACTATCCTGCTGCGATCGGCTGCTTTTGGAGGTAGAGTCTTTTTTGATGCCCTTTGAGAAGTGCGACCTCCGAGGTTAACAGTATCAGCCTTTACGTTGTCGTCACTGTTTGTATTGTGAGGGCTAAAGATCTGTTTGCGATTATGTCGGAGACGATTAACGACATCATTTATAGACTCTTTGGATGACTTGTTATTATTGCTCATAATAGCCCCCATTTTTTCAATTTTTCAGGGATATGATTTAATCCAATAGCTGGCATTTTAATGATCTGCTCTGGAACCCCACGATCGATCAGTCTTTCTTTAAGATCAAGACACTTTTCTGCGGTATCTTTAAGCTGGCTCAGTAAGAGCTCACTCGGCACAAGGTCAGACAGTGATTCTGCAATACCGATAAAATTGTAAGTGCCTCCAACTTCTAGTGGGGCTTTCCATTTTGTAGTTCTTGGAATACCTTCTGGATCGGCTTTCATTGGAGCAAAATCGTAGATTGGGGCTAACTTAATATAACCATCACCTTTTAAGAATGAGGTGTTTCTACCGTGGTTATCGCTATTGCCAAATAGGATGTTGAGTAAGTCTCTCTTTACCCACTCTACAACAAAGCTTTGAACATCAAATTTATACCCTTGATTTTGCACCATATGACTATGGGTGATTTTTTCAATTAACGTTCTAATCGTCGCTTCATGTTCTAGAGTAACGCCTGCACCTTTATGCAAAATGGAGTAAACAGATTCCATTCCGAATTTTTCAATCTGTTGCTTTTCGTTAAAACGAATATCAAATCTAGGCAACCATAAAGAAGGATAGTTTAATCCTTCTTCTAATCGCATATTTTGGATTGGTATGGTATCAAAACCCATAGCGGTGAGTTCGTGATAATAATGGAACTCAGCTCGAAGAATATTGCAGTCAACAATGCTTCTTGAGCCTCTAGGATACTTGACTAAATAGTGTAGATCTTGGTTGGTGTTATCATCTTGATAAGGATCTATCCATATCTTACTTTGTTCTGTGATTTCTTTAGAGCAACGCAAGATTAGTTTTGGAGCTTCACCTCCTGCGCCTGTCGCACCGCCAGCCGCAGCACCTCTTTGTTGAGCATAATCTAAAAAGTCACTTGCGCGGTTTTTTACATCGTCTAGAGAAAAGTAGAGGGTATCTGACTCTTCATAGCGTTCTGGTAGAGAGTCTTTTACTCGCAAGTTGCCGATAGGCGACATTGTGCCAAACTTTAGTAAAACATAGTCTTGTTCATCAATTGAAAGATCTTCAATGTCTAGGTGTTTGACCCAATAACGTCTGCTTGCCCCACTTGGCATTATGTCATCAAGAAAAGTTAGCCATCCAGGCCGCCCCATGTCGTCAAAGAAAAAAGATACAGGCAGGTTCATTGATACGGCGTGTAGGTCATCTTTTTCATGATGTTCTAATGCGTAGTCTCCGAGATAATTGAGTTCAGTCACTCGGAAGTTGTTCTGTTCACTTTTAGGAAATGAAATGATAGCAATATCTAGCCATTCACCTTTGATAAAAGCTTGTATGTTTAACTCTTCCATTGAGGGCTCCATTCTTTTAATGAGTAGTATAATACTTATAATTCTTGGTTTCATCAATTAATGTATAAGATATTACTCATTATCGGGCAGGGAAGCTTGTGTAGGCTTCCAGTTTAGAGATCAGCTCGTTGTTTAAATTAGCATGGTAGTGCGGGGTATACAGTGTCTCGTCTTGCTGATTGAGAGTTAGTTATTTCCATATGTGTTGTGAGTGAAAATAGCCACTGTCCACGCTTTAAATAAATTTCATCGTTAATTGATTGGAAGACGTATTTGCCAATAATGATAATTGTACTACTCATTATTTTGATTTTTCTTCATTTATGAAACTTTAACTACTCATTAGTTATTTAAAGAATTCGAGCCTGAGAAACAAAAGCTGGGAGTATCAGGTTCTGTTCATTTTTTAGGTTTGCCCATAAAAAATGAACAGGGGAAGTAAATGAACACTTGATGCGTTTTTATCTCGAAGATATTTCGCTAGCGTATAGGTGGCTATGGCATTTAGGGCAGGTAGGTTGCCCTGGCAATGAAGTTTGCCATTGGCAGTTACACATGATGCATTCGAATGTAGCTGTTCTTTTGGGTATTGGTGACGGAGGAGCTGTCGGTTTGTTTCTTGGCGCAAGCCAAGGGTCGTTGTGCTGATAGGAAACATGACTTCCATGGCTAGAATGACTAGTTGCTGAGTGACGATTGATTTGATAGCTAGCGATAGTCGAGTTCAAACGTTTATATGCTGCTTTCTGCATTGAAGCCTTTCGTGGATGAAATACCCAGCTCTTAGATGGCAGGTCATTTTGTAGAAAGAGCTTTAGCCTATCTAGTTGCCTAGTTCCAGCTCTATCTTCTTTGAATAAGTGGTGTGTATCATCGAGTTTAATTTCTAGCACACCACTTTGTTGGTTATCAGAGACATGAAGCTCCGCAGGGAGTGGGCGATTTGGGTGGGTAAAGTATACGACAAAAGAGAAATCTTGAACCTTACCAACAATGTCGACAACGCAATTTGAAAACGGTGCTTCCTTATGTACGTCTTCTAGTTCGATAGTTGTTTGTTTTGCTACCAGAAATTCTTCTTTGAAGTGAGTTGCTTTCGCCTGGCGAGCTACTGTGCACTTGTACTCTGGGAGATCGATCCTAATACCTGTTTCGATAACTTGCCTTGCCATCATTCTAACTGAGACAAAGAAGGAAAAGTCACACTCCTTATCGGTTTTATCTACTTTGCGAGTTGCATGGGCAAAGTGCCACTGCTTCTCTTCTCCCTGTCGGGCTATGAGTGGAGTGTGACAAGATGGACAAATACAGTCACATTTCTTTCCGCGAACTACATCAGAGACATCCACAAAGGAATGGTCTTCGTTTCTCAAGCCGAAAGGAACGTGTTGAAGTGTCATATTGCGTTATGCTGTTAATTGTTGGGACGTTGGTATCATAATAAGCTAGAAAGCTTGGTCAATATGTTAGGCAGTTAGCAATAATGCTTATGGCTTAATATGTACTGATTTGTGTTGTCGGACTTGCCGCTGGGACTAAATATGAATGAGCTTGAAAGGATTGAACAGCAGATTTTAGAGTTAAGGGCAAAGTTAAGTCACTTAGAACAGCGTCGTCAATCTTTGCTAGCTCAAAGCACTAGCTTGGTGGCGAGTGCTCCAAAGGAGTATTCGCCAACTCAAAAGATCGCTTTATTTAAGAGCTACTTTAAAGGGAATGAAAATTGTTACGCGCATCGTTGGCAGAATAATAAAGGGAGAAGTGGTTATGCAGTTGCTTGCCATAATGAATGGCAGCAAGGGCTCTGCAACAAACCTAAAATTAAATGCTTGGAGTGTCCCAATCAGGCGTTCAAATCACTAGATGAAGAAGCGATCTACAATCATCTAGTAGGACAAGAAGTTATTGGCTTATACCCAATGCAACCAAACAACACATGTTGGTTGTTAGCAGTTGATTTCGACAAAAGCGATTGGCAATTAGCGTCAAGAGCTTATGTCGATGCATGCCAACAAAATGGAATATATTGTCTACTAGAGCGCTCAAGGTCTGGGAATGGTGCACACGTGTGGATTTTCTTCGAGCAAGCCATAAAAGCCAAGCTAGCTCGTCAGATGGGATTTTTCCTCTTAGATGAAGCGATGAAAACTCATGGAGCTCTATCTTTTGAGTCTTACGATAGGCTTTTTCCTAACCAAGATGTTCTGCCTGTAGGGGGAATCGGTAATCTAATAGCTTTGCCACTGCAAAAGCAACCACGTTCATGTGGAAACTCTACATTTGTTGATCAGTCCTTTGTTGCTTTTGTCGATCAATGGGCTGCTCTGGTTTCAACAAAGCGTGTCCCATCTGTAAAAGTTGAAGCGCTTTTGAACAGTTATGAACACCAAGAGCAAACATCGGCTTATAACAGTCAGCAAGCCCCCTGGGAGCGCTCGCTACCAACTGGGAGTGCCATAGAGGATTGCCCTAAAGTGTTGCAAGTGGTCATCGCCAATAGACTCTATATCCCGTTGTCTAGTCTTCCTAACCCTTTAATCGCCCAGTTTAAAAAAGTCGCATCTTTCTCAAATCCAAAGTTCTTTAAAGCCCAAGGATTGCGCTTATCTACAAATAGCATTGCTCGGTTCATTTGTTTAGCGGAGATAGACAGCGGCTATTTGAGTTTGCCAAGAGGGTGTTTGGATGATTTGAAGGATATCTGTTCTTCTCATGGTATTTCGTTACAGGTAGAAGACAAAAGGATTGCAGGGCGGTTATTAGGAACTATTAAATTTGTCGGTTCCCTGCGTTCGGCGCAACGTAAAGCTGTCGATAAACTTCTTAAGTATGATAATGGCGTGCTTCATGCGCCTACAGCATTCGGCAAAACGATTACTGCCATTGGCCTCATATGTCAAAGAAAAGTTAATACGTTAGTGCTAGTTCACAACAAACAGCTCGTAGACCAATGGCAAGAGAGACTGAAGGTTTTTGCTCAGGGAGTTGAGGTTGGAGTGTGGACTGGAAGCAAGAAAAAGCCAACAGGGCAGATCGATATTGCGACGTATCAAAGTTTGTTCAACAGGAGTAATAATAGTGTCAATGGGCTGGTTCAGGACTATGGTCAAGTCATAGTCGATGAATGCCATCATCTGTCAGCACCTCAATTTGAACGAGTTTTATCTGAGTCGCATGCCAAATTTATTGTTGGGATAAGTGCCACCTTAGAGAGGCGAGATGGACATCAACCGATTATCTTCATGCAAGCGGGTAGGGTCAGGCATAGCATCAAGTCTGACCAAGGCTCTCGACTTGTTCAGCGATTGGAAAAGAAAGCTTTACTATTTGAAGTGCCGCTAAGTTTGATTTCTGATGAACCCAAACCTCATATTTCCGAAGTATATCGCTGGTTGATGCTGCACTCTGAACGTAACAAGGTCATTATTGAGGACATTAAACTTGAAGTTGGTAAAGGAAGAGTCCCCATTGTATTAACAGAGCGAAGAGAGCACGCCAATATCATTTCTAAGTTGCTTGATGATACGGGGCTTAAACACCAAATGCTTGTCGGTGCAATGAAGAAGAAGCAGCAAGCGGACGTCATGGAGAAACTAGCAACCACCGAAGTACTTGTTGCTACTGGGCGGTTTATCGGGGAAGGTTTCGACTTACCTAGGCTAGATACTTTGATATTAGCACTACCAGTCTCCTGGAAAGGTTCACTTATTCAGTATGTTGGTCGAATCCAGCGTGAATTTGAAGGGAAAGATGAAGTTAAAGTTATCGACTACGTCGATTCGAGAATCCCCATGCTGTCTAGGATGTTTAAAAAAAGAGAGAAAGGTTATCGAGCGTTGGGTCTCGTGGAGGCTCCAGAAGAAGGGGAACTTATATAGTAAACCAAACCTACTCGGTTTGAATAGTTCGAGCTGTTTAGTTCCATTGACTAATGTAATATTCATTAGGTGAGAAAAAATGGCTTTTAAAAACATGGGTATATTAGTGATTCATTTGATTTCATCAAAATTCATCGCGATTTGATGAAAAGAATATCTAGTGCAAAACGCTCGATTTTTCACTGAGCATCCTCGTCGAAATCAGGAATGTCTTTAGGTAGATAATTAGGTAACTTCGCAGGATTAATAACATCAGACTTCAAACTTTCTTTATCAATCGAGTAGCTACCATCTGAACGAGATTCGTGACAAGTTTAAAAGTAGAGCGACTGCGAAAAGCGTATTAATAGGTAATTTGTATATGAATCGCCCCCTAATTGGGGGCGTTTTCGTTTGCAAAACTGGTTTAGACTTACTAAACATTAAAATTAGACCTCTAATTTTAATGTTGTTCCCAAAAAGTAGGGTATCCTACCATGGGGGTGCTTTTATCAAATTATCCTGTCTCGCAACAAGTGGTTGCGAAAATTCCTTGATGGTTCGCAACCGAAAACTAAACCTCTAGTTTTTATGTTGAGAGTATTCCTTCATGGGAGAATTTCTATCAATGTGATCTCGGTCTTGTTACAGGGGAAAGCCATACTGAGTTTCATCAATTACCCATAGATGTCCTTTAATGGATACTGAACTACAAACTCTCACTCGACGCAACTAATTAGATCTTTTAAGTAGTTTATGTAATTTTCTGGAGTTGAGTAAGTTGTTGTCAAAATCATTCTCGTGAGAATATCCGACCTGGCTTGATATCTGCCTTACACCTTCCACAATACGATCAAAATTGTCGTGAGTGTGTCCACTCACCATCGCATTCACACCGTGGGTAGATAACTCTCGGATTAGCTCATTGTCGTCAGAGCAGAAATAACATGTCAATAGGTCAACTGGAAAACCTGAGTGTTTCAATTCAAAAGATTGTGGAAAGTGAGAAACCACGATTTTGTTCTTCTTTAGCGAGGCTGACATAGATGCAACACAAGCGCTTTTAAACTCAGTATTTAACTCCCTCATCTTTGATGGCGTCAGAGTTCGATTATTCACTGTAATATACTTGAAATCATTGAGTTTCATTTGTAGGGAAAGCGTGTTGACGTCATTAAGCCCGCTAAGATTTGTCCAACCAATTCCTCCGAACACTTCAAGATCATACCTGTCAATAACGACGGATGTGTTTTCGAGGAAGTGAAGGTTGTCACTAAATTGATTCCACAGAGCTAAACAGCTCAAATAGTCATGATAATCAAAGTCCTGATGATAAAATTCATGGTTACCAGCTATAACAATAAATTCAATATGAGGACTTGATTTAGCAGCTTGCGATGCGAGCTCTGCTAATCCTACCCCATGTGTAATATCACCAGCAATTATTACTATATCAGCATCAGGGTTAACCATCTGTTTGATCGTAGTTCCGCAAAACTCTTCATGCAGATCTGATATAATCTGAAACAACGTATCCACTGGCAATCTCGTAAAAAAACTTTTATAACAGAATAATAGTTGCTCCAAACGATGTCCACCAAGCCATGTATGATTCATTGATACGTCAGATTAATTGGCGACTTAACTCTTACAGAGCACCGCTACAGCTGTGCTTTGAAAAAATCGACAGGTTCGTGAGCGAAGCTCATAGGTAAGTTCTTACCAATTCTTAGTCAATTTAAGAATTCTTAAATCGGGGTTGGAATTTTAAGAACTTCTAATGACTTCATATCTAATTAACCAATGGCTATGTATTGCACAGGCCCGCAATTACACCACTAAAACCAAAGCTGGTTTTCATGTCGAGTTCAACTATTACGTTTCCGAAAATGTAGCGATCCCCCTTACCACTCGTGGGCAGTCTGATTATCACTATCGATGCTTTGTACCAAAACCAGAGCTGGTTTCATGGTGAGTTTGACCATGCACTTACAAAAATGTAGCAATACCACTTACCATTCATGGTCAATCTGA
>NZ_JBGONH010000043.1:0-34338 GCF_041439075.1 Vibrio sp. FF145 | reverse complement strand
TCTGATTGTCACCGCTATCAATGCTTTGTCCCAAAACCAGATCTGGTTTTCATGGTGATCTCGACCATGCACTTACAAAAAATGTAGCAACACCTCTTACCATTCATGGTCAACCTGATTGTCACTATCAATGCTTTGCCCCAAAACCAGAGCTGGTTTTCATGGTGAGTTCGACCATGAACTTACAAAAATGTAGCAATGCTCTTACTATTCATGGGCAATCTGATTGTTCGCGCAGAAAGATTAGAATGTAGGGTTTAGGACGTACTTACTCTACACCTGTTGCAGTTTTGCGCTCAAAACAAAGGATTCATTAGCTTTGGTTAGCCACTATGATGAGCAAGTAATCATCTAGGTCATTGGCAGGAGAGGAACGTGAACCGTTATATCTCACACGAATAGGAGACGCCACATCTTCGCGCTAGACCTCTAACGTGAAGTTTTAACTAACAGAATAATAGGTAGGAATATTAGAACAACATTACCGCTCAAAACTACTTTGATCAGGTATGCTTCGCACTAGAGGAGTGTGAGTTGACAGTACTTTCGCACTCGTCGAGTGCGGGATGTGGGCAACTAAAATACCATCTTTGGCAGTAACAATGCCATCTCTGGCATCAGAAGTGCCATAGGTGGCAGTCTTTTGAAATGCAGAATTTTGTGGGTTTTCCGCAAAGTAGTGCTGAAAATCAATCACTCCTTATATTAGTTATATAAATTTATAATTGTTATGATAGTTATAATTGTTATATCATGTTTTTCCTCAAAATTAAACACTAGAGCGAGATTAAATGTCATTAAAATAACAAAAGTCGGATTTATATACTGAATGATTTGTATTTGTCAGCCCTAACTAACGATAGAGATCCTATATCAAACTAGCATACTCTCTTTGTGCGCCGTCCATACATGCGATCGACCCTCCACACTCTATGTGTGCAAACATTAACCAATACATCTGCAAGTAAAGAAAATATAGCTCCAACCTAATCATATTCTTTGGTATCAAAAAACAACCGTTATACGACACCAGAAAAGGTGTACTTAAAGTGGCATCATAAATATACCTATTTAATTTATGATACCAATGGTATGATGATACCAGACTTTATGATGCGAGAATCAAATGACTGGAAGAATCTTCGCTTACTGTCGTGTATCAACGACGGAACAAACAACCGAAAACCAAATATTAGCTATTCGCAACGCTGGTTATAATGTGATCGACCATCGTGTAATTAGCGAAATTGTCTCTGGCAGTACGAAGGCTACAGACAGAGAACAATTCTCAAATTTAATCGAACATAAAATAGAAGCAGGTGACACCTTAGTCGTTCTAAAACTTGATCGACTTGGTAGAGATAACATCGATGTACAACAGACTATCGGTAAACTGATCCAAAAGGGAATTCGTGTCATTTGCTTAGACCTGCCTGTATCTGACCTCAGTTCACCAGAAGGGAAGCTCATGCTTCAGATGTTTTCAGCGTTTGCAGAGTTTGAAAGGAACCGTATAAAAGAACGGACACAAGAAGGGTTAGCCAGAGCTAAAGCTGAAGGAAAAAGACTAGGTAGACCCAAAGCTACTAAAACAACCAGACGAGTGCTAGAGTGCAAAGAAGCTGGAATGTCGCAGAGTAAAGCTGCTATTCATTTGAGCTTAGGAATAGCGACTATTAAACGTCACTGGAACAAGGCAACAAGTTGAGTCAGGTCTTCTTTAACCGCCTATCATGCCCAGCCGTATACGGTTGAAATTACCCGAGCTTGTAAACATGAAGTTTCTTCTGCCAAATCGAAAAATGGCACCTCAGCTCTAAACAACTTCGATATGTTTTGCCGAAGGCAAGCCATCACCATGACGGCTTCTGCCAACGGATACTCTGGCTACTCAGCCATTAGTTTGTCGTACTGATGTGCGTAATAAGAATCATCGTTACGACAACTATCACACTGCAAACACTCGGTGTCATCCGCCAACTCGATAGCTTCAAGTAGTTCATCACCATCTAACTTCACACAACAACCATTATGATGACCACCAGGGTCTGTTGATCCTGTACAGTGCTGCGACAGCCATGGTGATAGAACATACTTCTGAGCATGGCTCAGGCTATCGAAACTCTTCTCAATAGCTAATTTAGCAATGCCTGACACTTTCTGCTCTTCGTTATCAAAAACACCACGCTCTAGTAGAGCAGCCAATAGTTTCTCAGTTACAGTCATAGATTAAATCTCCTTAATTTAAGTTTGGTAAACATTCAGTGATCCCTGCTCGTAAGGTTCTTAAATTGTTTAAATACGGTAGGTAATCACGGCTTTGTACCCCATGCCTTGCGATAAAATTGTGGAAATCACGTTGGCAATCTAGGTACTCGTCAAAGAATTCTCCACACTGTTCATTCTTTCTCATCGCTTGGTTGAAGCGCTTTCGAGAGTATGAATCCAGCATTTTCAGCCCAGGGTGATTAGCTTGAAATAGCTCAGAACCTTGCTCAAACCTTGCAGCGACAAGTTCCAATGCATATTGCCTATTCACATTCGCAAGGAAGTTATCAAAGTCCATCACTATCAATCGCTCACCTGAGTTCAATGCCTTGTCGTACATAAACTCCAAAGCACCACGCTTAATGTTCTTCAACGGATCTTCGTAAACAAATAGAGTGGCTTCAGCATCACTGATCAGTGCGTTCTCATAGACCAGTGGGTACTTTTCATCTGTCGTCCCCGAGTCTTCCTGATACTTACACTCAATGTTCAATGTGTTGAACAAGCGAGTTTTGGTGATTTTGTTACCTTGGAAATCCAAGGTTTCAAATGTCAGAGATATGTTCTCCGCTCTGAACTCCATCTTGGTTTTGTGCTTGGTTGAATAAGCACTGTAGATAGATGGATAAGGAATATCCTTAATCACATTCACGCCTGGGATTTGCTTAAGTACTGCAAAGATCTTTGACTCAAATGCTTTACCGTTTTGTACTGCTTTTTGTCCGCTCATGATTTTTTGCTCCATTCTTTTACTGCAAATAATCTTATGATCGGTTTGAAATTTAGTCAACTTAAAATTTGCAGTTTTTTATTCCTGCATTTTTTCTTGACGTATTTGCTTAAAGTAACCACAATGGATGCAAGTTAAAGTTTGAGGTGTTGGAATGAGACTACGACTATCAGAGGTAGCGGATATTCATGCTGGCTACCCATTTCGCGGGTCAATCAAGCATGACCCAAATGCTTCCGTCCAAGTCGTGCAAGCAAAAGACATCAGTGATCTGGGTGAGTTGCAAAGCGCTGAGTTGGTGAGAACGGAATTAACAGGTAAGAAGCAGCCTATGTGGCTTGAACAAGGCGATGTTCTGTTCATTGCCAAGGGGATGAGAACCTATGCTGCCTACGTTCCTGAACAACTAGAAGACGTAATTAGTTCTCCTAGCCTGTTTCAGATCCGTATCAAGTCATCGCAACGCGATAAGATAAACCCAATGTTCTTAGCTTGGCAGCTCAATCAAAAGCCTGTGCAGCAGTACTTTAGAAAGAGTGCTGAAGGCAGCACACAAACAAACATTAGAAAACCAGTATTGGCCGATGTTGAGCTAGCGATACCAGAGATAGAAAAACAGAACACTATTGCCAAGCTTTATGCAGCAAGCATCAAAGAAAATGCATTGCTTTATAAGCTTATAAATAATCGTCAGCAGCAGCTAAATGCTATAGCTACTGACTTAATCCAGAATTCTGAACAATTTAAGGGCTAGGAAATCATGCCACACACTAAAATCAATCAAGATGACATCAACAAAGCGGTATGGGGAGCGTGTGACACCTTCCGAGGTACGGTTGATCCGTCTATCTACAAAGATTTCATCCTTACTACTTTGTTCCTTAAATACATCTCTGATGTTCACCAAGACAAGTACGATGAACTGAAAGAAGAGTATGGTGACATCCCTGAACTGATCTCAGAAATGATGGAAAGCCAATCTTTCAAAATTCCAGTAGGTTCAACATTTTGGGATCTGTATGAAGCTCGTCATGAACCTGGTAATGGTTCTCGTATCGACCAAGCTCTACATGCGATTGAAGAAGCTAACGGCACTAAACTCAAGAATGTCTTCCAAGACATTAGCTTCAACACCGATAAACTGGGTGATGAAAAGCAGAAAAATGACATTCTTCGCCATCTACTAGAAGACTTTGGTAAGGAGACCCTGAACCTACGCCCAAGCCGTGTTGGCTCTTTGGATGTGATTGGTAACGCTTACGAGTACCTCATCAAACACTTCGCTGCTGGCAGCGGTAAATCGGCTGGTGAATTCTATACACCACCAGAAGTGTCTGATCTGCTTTCTATTATCTTAGAGCCACAACAAGGCGACAGCATTTGTGACCCTGCGTGTGGTTCAGGCTCACTATTGATGAAGTGTGGTAAGCAAATTCAGAAGAACTTTGCAGGCTCTAAGCAATACGCACTGTTTGGTCAAGAAGCGATTGGCTCTACTTGGTCACTGGCTAAGATGAACATGTTCCTACACGGTGAAGATAACCATCGTATTGAATGGGGCGATACCATTCGTAACCCGAAGCTTCAGGATAAGGAAGGCGGACTGCTGCACTTTGATGTGGTAACAGCGAACCCTCCGTTCTCTCTTGATAAATGGGGCTTTGAGGATGCTGGTAACGATCACTTTGGTCGCTTCCGCCGTGGTATTCCGCCAAAGACCAAAGGTGACTATGCGTTTATCTCACACATGATTGAGACACTAAAGCCTGCTTCTCAAGGTAAAAAAGGCGGTCGCATGGGCGTGGTTGTGCCTCACGGTGTGCTATTTCGCGCTTCAAGTGAAGGCAAAATCCGTAAGCAACTTATCGATGAGAACCTGCTAGATACCGTGATTGGTCTACCTGAAAAGCTGTTCTTTGGTACGGGTATTCCTGCGGCAATTCTTATCTTCAAAAAGCAGAAAGACGACCCTTCTCATAACAATACGGTGCTGTTTATTGATGCATCTCGCGAGTTCAAGTCTGGTAAGAACCAAAACCAGCTAACTCCTGAGAACATTCAGAAGGTTGTCGATACCTACAAAGCACGTGAAACTACTGACAAATACTCATACCTAGCTTCGCTAGAAGAGATTGCTGAGAACGACTACAACCTTAATATTCCTCGTTATGTGGATACCTTTGAGGAAGAAGAAGAGATCGACCTAGTCGCTGTTCGTACTGAGCGTTTGGCACTACAGAGTGAGTTAGCTGAGCTAGAAGCAGAAATGGCGGGTTACCTAGAGGAGCTGGGCTATGGAAACAAATGAGTACACTAATCATCCTCATTTGGGGTTAATACCAAGTGATTGGGTTGTAACTAACTCTAGTGCTGTTTGCACAAAGATTACTGATGGAACTCATGATACCCCAACACCTACTTCAAGTGGGCTTCCTTATATAAAATCGGTACATATTAAAAAAGGAACCATTACGTTTGAAAGCTCCCTTTTTTTGAGTAAGGAAGATCACGATATTATCTATAAACGTTGTAACCCAGAGAAAGGAGATTTATTAGTTGTAAACATTGGTTTAGGGAATATTGGTGAATGCGCCTATGTTGATGTTGATTTTGAGTTTAGTATGAAAAACATAGCGTTACTCAAGCCTAACCCTAAACGATTAGATGGGAAGTACTTATATTATTATTATGAATCAAGGAAAAATAGAGTTGTACACGCAACTAAGACAGGCGGTGCACAACCTTTTTTATCCATTAAAGATCTAAAAAAACTAAAATTGGTAGTCCCCCCGCTCCCAGAACAACGCAAAATCGCCGAAATCCTCTCAACATGGGATAAAGCAATTACCACCACTGAAAAGCTGATTGAAACCAGCAAACAGCAGAAGAAAGCTCTAATGCAGCAGCTTTTAACGGGTAAGAAGCGTTTGGTGAACCCTGATACGGGTAAGGTGTTTGAGGGGGAATGGGAAGAGGTGCATCTATCAGATATTGCAGGAATAAAAAAAGGCAAAGCACTAAGTGCAAAAAATGTTGTTGATGGTAGTTTCCCTGTCATTGCAGGTGGTAAAACTAGCCCTTACAACCATAACCAGTTTACACACTCAGAAATTATCACTGTGAGCGCAAGTGGATCATACGCTGGGTACGTATCTTATCACCCATACAAAATTTGGGCTTCTGATTGTTCGGTGGTAAGCACCAGAGTAGGAAATGATATTGGCTTTATTTTCCAATGGTTACAGTTGAATCAAAATCGTATCTATTCACTGCAAAGTGGCGGTGCACAACCCCACATTTATCCGAAAGATTTAGAAGTGTTAAAGCTACTAAAGCCTAAATTGAACGAACAGAAAAAAATCGCTTCAGTCCTAACTGTGGCCGATAAAGAAATCGAAATACTGACAGCTAAACTTGCTCACTTTAAGCAAGAGAAAAAGGCGCTGATGCAGCAGTTATTGACGGGTAAGCGCCGAGTGAAAATCGATGAGGTTGAAGTCGCTTAATCGAGAGTCCCCCCTCACCATAAGAGGGGATTAGCTACTTTGATTTCGGGCAAGGGATAAATTTAACGGGTTCATAATGACATGAAATTAAAAACATTAACTTTAGAAAACTTCCGTGGCTTCAAACGTTTTGAGTGCGATTTTCAGCCTGGCATTAATGTATTGGTTGGTCTTAATGGTTACGGTAAAACCTCACTGCTAGATGCAATTTCTGTTGCTTATGGCCAGTTCCTGAGTGGCTTTGGTACAAGCACAGACCGAGCTATTCGAGACAATGATATTCACCTTGGTAAAATTGGTTCTCAAGACCAAGGTTTTACCATGGAATATCAATTCCCTGTTCAAGTTTCAGCTCAGGCATATAATGACTACGTTGATGACTTTCCTTCTGAATGGTCTCGTTCTCGTAATACGCTAAAGAGTACTGGAACTAAAGTTTCAGAGTTGATCAACGTTGCAAAGCGTTTACAAAAAATCGTACAAGATGGCGCTCACCCAACACTTCCAGTTATTGCGGTTTACGGTACTGAGCGACTATGGAATCAAAGTTTTGATCCATCAAGTGAGTCACCAAAGTTATCTAAAACAAGCCGATTAGAGGGTTATCGAGATTGGGATAAACCCGCAAGTAGCTACAGAACATTTGCTAGTTGGCTTCACCAAGAGACGATGGCAAGCTTCGAACGTGGGATGCAGCAGCAAGAACAAAGAATGTCTGGGAACCTTGTAAAAGGGAACATACATGCTGACCGTTTAACTTCATTACAGAAAGCACTCAATATTATTCTTGAGCCTTCTGGCTGGTCGAATGTTCATTACTCAGCCACTGCAAAGCAAGTAGTTGCTACGCACAAAGAACAAGGTAATGTGCCGATTTCACTGCTCAGTGATGGCGTGCGCAATATGATAGGCATGATTGCAGATATTGCTCGAAGAGCAATTCAACTCAACCCTCACATGGGAACTCATGCTGTACAGGATAGCCACGGCATTGTGCTTATTGATGAAGTCGATATGCACTTACATCCTCAGTGGCAGCGGACAATCCTTGAAAGCTTAAAACGAGCTTTCCCAAAGGTTCAGTTTATCGTTACCACTCACTCGCCATTAGTGATCAGTGATAGCAAAGGCATTCATGTGAGCTTGTTGGATAACCCAGAGAAGGCGACACCTGTGCCTGATCTGTATGGTCAAGATGCTAACTCTGTTCTTCTCGATATCATGGATACTGATGTTCGAAATGCTGAAGTGAATGCGCAAATCGGGGATTTGCTTGATGCTATCCATGATTCAAATATCAAGACGGCAAAACAACTACTAGCGGACTTACAAGCCGACTTGCCAGCGGGTAACTTAGAACTATCTAAAGCAAAACTATTGCTTCGTAAGAAGGAGCTAAGAATTGCGAAAGATAACTAAACGAGCAGGGTATGAGCCGCAACAATTGACGGATTGGAAGCGAGCCAATCCGAATAAGCGATATCCACAGCTTAAAGATGGAGGTGTTCGTCAAGCAATCCGCATGGAAGCACTCGCGGAACAACATTTCTTATGTGGTCATTGTTGTCAGGCTTTATCTGGTGATGGCGATTGCCATAATGAGCATGTTGAAGCACAAGACCTTAATCAAAATCGAACTTTGGATTTCAGCAATATCATTGCTAGCTGTAACACATTGAACCAATGCGGTGATTCACATAAATCTCAAGCTCTTCCACTCACCCCGTTTATGGATGAATGTGAGACTGACTTAGTCTTTAAACTCAGTGGTCGTGTTTCAGGTAAAAGCCCTGATGCTATTGAAACTATCAGGGTTCTAAACCTGGGTGATAGAGATAGCAATAATAAATCGCTCATTGCAAAGCGTAAAGCTGCCGTTCACTCTCTACTTTGGCAATACAGCATTGACCCTGATGCAGATCCTGAACTGGAAGATGATGAAATAATCGAAATGATGATTGACGATTTGTCTACTCCAGCCGATGGCAAGCTAGAAGCTTTCTCGCCTGTCGTCGTAAATGTGCTAAAGCAATGGATTGCATAATGAATAATTCCAATAACGTACCTAACTTCCGTGAAGAACAAAGTGCAAAAATCCCAGCGCTAACCCTACTGGCTAACTTAGGTTACACGTTTATCCCACCAAGCGAGTGCTTGGTGAAACGAGGCAACCGAACCGTGGTTATCTTGCCTGATGTGTTACGTGATGTGCTTAAACACAAAACCTACAACTTCATGGGCAAGCAGCACAAGCTATCAGAAGCAGCCATCGATAAAATTATTCATGAGCTGGCGAACCCAGCCATGAATGAAGGCTTAAAGGCCGCGAATGAGAAGCTGTACAACGCCCTCACTTATGGCATCAGTGTCACCGAGTTTATCGACGGTAAGAAAGCGAACCCGACCATCGACATCATTGATTGGGAAGCACCAAAAAACAATAAGTACCACTTCACCGAAGAGCTAGAAGTAGAAAATGCTTATGGGACAGGTAAGCGTATCCCTGATGTAGTGTGTTTTGTAAATGGCCTTCCTTGGGTAGTGATAGAAGCGAAGCGCCCTGATTCCTCTTCTGAAGGGAAACCAACTGTATCGGAAGGTATCTCGCAGAACATCCGTAACCAAAAGGTAGATGAAATCCCTCATCTGTTCGCTTATAGCCAACTATTGGTCTCTGTGAATGGTCACGAAGGTCTATACGCTACCTGCGGAACGCCTGAAAAATTCTGGGCGAAATGGAAAGAAGAAGAGATCACTGAGGCAACCTTTGCACGTTTAAAGAACGCGCCATTAGCACAAGACAAACTCGACCTTATATTCAACCACCGTTCTGCCAAAGTACGTGATGAGTACCTGTCTTTGATTGCGGGTGGCGATCTTGTGGTTACCGAGCAAGATCGTTTATTAGTCTCACTCTTACGTCATGACCGCCTGTTGGAGATGACTCAGCTTTTTACACTGTTTGATAAAAAGGCTGGCAAAATTGTCGCTCGTTATCAGCAAGTCTTCGGCATTAAAGCGTTAATTGAACGTGTCACCTCTTTTGATGAGCAAGGCGCACGTAACGGTGGCGTGATCTGGCATACAACAGGCTCAGGTAAGTCGTTCACTATGGTCTTCTTATCCAAAGCCCTTATTTGGCTTAAAGAGTTAGCCAAATGCCGTGTCGTTGTAGTGACTGACCGTGTTGACCTTGAAGATCAACTTGCCCGTACTTTCGCTTCAGGCGGTGCATTATCGGATAAAGATAAAAAATCGGCTATGGCGACGACAGGTCGCCGTTTAGCAGATCAAATCGGTAAAGGTAACGAGCGTATTATCTTCTCCATCATCAATAAGTTTGGTACGGCTATCGAGCTACCAGAGTGCTACAACGACAGTCCAGATATTATTGTATTGGTTGATGAAGGCCACCGTAGCCAAAACGGTGAGAATAACATTCGAATGCAACAAGCTCTTCCGAAAGCCGCTTATATTGGTTTTACGGGAACACCTTTGTTGCAAGACGATAAAACCGAAAATAAGTTTGGTAAGATTATTCACTCATACACAATGCAACAAGCGGTAGAAGATAAAACGGTGACGCCTTTATTGTATGAAGAACGTATTCCTGATCTCAGCACTAATGACAAAGCCATTGATGCGTGGTTTGACCGTATCACCGATAAGCTGTCTGAAAAACAGCGAACAGACTTGAAGAAAAAGTTTGCTCAGAAAGGTCAAATCTATCAAACCGAAGGTCGATTGGAACTCATCGCCCATGATATTTCCGATCACTTCCAAAACTTCAAACGTCAAGGCTTAAAAGGTCAACTTGCCTGTGACTCAAAAGCCTCTGCTATTCAATATAAGAAGCTTTTAGACCAAATAGGTAAAGTGACTTCCGTTGTCGCAATGTCTGCGCCTGATACTCGTGAAGGCCACGATACTGTCGATGGTGAAAGCAAAGACATAGTGCAAAATTGGTGGAAGGAAAACGTCCTTAATTCTGATTTTGGTCAAGACGAAAAAGCCTATACCCAGCACATCATTGATGAATTTAGTAAAGACGATGGCCCTGACATCATGATCGTGGTGGATAAGCTTCTGACAGGTTTTGATGAACCCAAGAATACCGTGCTTTACATCGATAAGCCGATGAAGCAACACAACTTGATTCAGGCGATTGCCCGTGTAAACCGTCTCCACCAGAAAAAACAATTTGGTTACTTGATTGATTATCGTGGCATTTTGAAAGAGCTGGATGCGTCTATTGCCAGTTATCAAGAGCTTGAAGAGCGTATCAAAGGCGGATTTGATATTGATGACTTGCAAGGTCTCTATAGCCGCATGGACACTGAATATAAGAAGCTGCCAGGTTTCTATAGCGATTTATGGGCAACGTTTGAAGGTGTACAGAACAAGCAAGATGGACAAGCGCTTCGTCAAGTACTAGCACCCAAGATTGACACGATTGATGGCCAGCTTACCGACACCAATTTGAAAAAACGTGAGGACTTTTATGCATCACTCACAACGTTTGCTAACTGCCTGAAAGTAGCTTTGCAATCAGCTACATATTTTGAAGATAAGAGTTTTGATGATAAGCGTGAGCTGTACAAAAAGACGTTGAGATCGATGTCTGAGTTACGTCGCCAAGTACGTGAAGATGCGGAAGAAACGGTTGACTACGATGAGTATGCTGAAAATATCCGAACCATGCTGGATAAGCACATTGGCGGTGTAGAGATCCAAGAATCTCAAGGCGTCTACTTAGTCGGTAACATGGGTAAAGATGTAAAGCTTGAAGAAATGACCGACGATGAGGCTCGTAACAAGAAAGATGCTATCACTGGTCGTGTGACTAAGATGATTGATCAGGATCTCGCAGATGACCCGTATGCTCAGGAGTATTTTTCTAAGTTGCTAAAACAAGCCATCGAACAAGCGAAAGAGATGTTTGATGCCCCAGTAAAGCAATACCTGTTGTTTGCTGATTTTGAAGAACAAGTAAAAGAGCGAAATGTCGAAGGTATGCCTATTGACCGCTTCTCCGAACTTGGCCCAAAAATCAAACGTCACGTCCAAGCTTACTACGGGTTATTCTTGAAAAACCTAGCCGATAGCAATGCTCTAAGTGAAGATGAACGCTTCGATTATGCAATGCAAATCGATAAAGTGGTGACGGCATCTGTTGCTGAGTTTTCAATTAACCCACAAGAGATTGAAAATCACATTCGTCGTAAGCTGCTACCTGTGCTGTTTAAAGCCGTCGGCATGGACACTGCGAAGGTGATTATTGCCGATATTATCCAAATCACTCGTCTGGGTGTGGCAGGTCATCATTAATGACTTCGGTAAGTTCTAATGAAGGCAGCAAAGAGGAATACAGCTTCATCTATGGTGATGAGGCTGTTACCTACGAAGTCGTTCGAAAACCCCTCGCAGAAGGCCAAAAGCGAAAGATAACCATTAAAGTTCACCCTAACTGTGAAGTGGCAATTACCGCACCAGAAGATACCGAACGTGATGATATTCATGAAGCGGTAATGAAGCGTGCTAAGTGGATCTATGACGCACTCAAGGAGTTTCGTGCTCACTTAGAGTTTGTTCAGCCCAAGCATTATGTCAGCGGTGAAATGCAGTTTTACTTAGGGCGCAGATATGTACTTAAAATTGTGGAAGACATTGAGGCTTTACCTTCGGTAAAAATGAACCGAGGTAAGCTCTTAGTAACCTTAACTCGTTTTAATGACGACAAGACGGCTATGGTTCGAGCTTTGGTTCGTAATTGGTATAAGGTTCGTGCCGAACGTATCTTTCATGAGCGCCTTGCAGAGCTGATTCCACAAACAACATGGGTTGAAGGCATACCCAGCTTTCGTGTTTTTCCCATGGCGAAGCAATGGGGTAGCTGTTCAGCAAAAGGTAACTTGATGCTCAACCCTCACTTAATCAAAGCGCCAAAAGAGTGTATTGACTATGTGATCCTACATGAGCTTTGCCATATCGCAGAGCACAACCATAGTGAGCGTTTCTGGCGCTTGTTGACCAGCGTAATGCCGCATTGGAAAGAAGTGAAAAGCCGTTTGGACGGGATGGCCGAGCTTTATTTGAATGAGTAAGTAGAGTGTTGAACCGTCACAGGCAGGGATGTTAGCCTAAGTTTAGACTACTGATTCTCAGGCTACGGGGGTAGCCTAGCTGTGAGTGCCCTTTTTTAGACTACGAGTGTAGGCTAGTTTGGGGGTCTATTTCCAAACTAGTGGCAAACATCGGTACACTTTTTTCTGTCAGCTGTAATTCTTATCTGACTTAAGAATTCTTAAAGTTGCTAAGAATCGCTAAGAAACAGGAACCTTGGGCAACTCTAACTTCTGACGGATGTAGGTTCGATATTGCCTGGCTCTAGGGTCTAGTGACACTCTGGCTCGCCTAGTTGTCGGACTAAATTTACCAAGTTTGAATCCTAAGATCTCCAACGTTTCCCTTACGAATTGAGTTGCCTTCTTCTGCGAGTCTACTTTTCTTCTTCTAAGCCTATCGCTGTCAAAGACAATTGCTAAGGTCTCTCGTTTTGACAAGACTTTCTTGGAGATTGAGAGCATATCATCCTGATTTAAAAACACTTTAGGTTTTATTTCATCGAATTGGTTGTTTAGAAATAAAACTGAATGAAGAAACTTTGCAATATCTACATTTAACTCATTGAGTTCATCATCTAGTTTAAGTTCATCATCATCTCGAACTAAGGGTAGAAGTGAGAAAACACGCCTATTGAACTGGAAGTGAAAGTGAACATCTTCTTCAGTCAATGCTTCAAGACGATAGTATTGTCTTATAGTAGAGTGAATGATGGCAGGTTCAAGCTCGCTACTGATACAGCTGTTTCTATGAGCAAATGAGATTGCACCTTGCTGTATGTCTCTAGCTTCAAGCACTGCTTTAACTAAGCTTTTAAAGTATTCACGAGACTCTTGGTGGATTTGGTGCGTAGCGCCGAGTAGATCTGAGGCCATATGGCTTTCTACGGTAGTTTTGAATCCAAGGTGCTTCAATGTAAAGAAGAGGCTTGTATCTAGTGATGAATTTAGCCGTTTATTTCGAGAATTAAAGAGCCTCATCCATCGAAACCAATCTTGACCTTTGAATGCCAGTGGAGAGTCCTCTGTTACGACATCTTTATTACTATTTGTTGCAAAAACGATTTCCCGAGCGCTGCGAAACCGCCTAGAAAAATTGACCAGTTCTAGCGGGCATAGTGTTTTGTCTGCGATAACAGTAACTCTATTAGTAAAGTTAGAAGTTATTGAAAAACCAGACGCTAAACAGGGTGATACAAGAATTGCGCGGTACTTGTGAATATGAAGATTAGGGTTTGAAAGTAGTTCTTTCTGCTCTGCTAGGCCCTTGTTGTCGGCATGAAGGACTAAGATACCTTTCTTCAGAGCTGATTCTTCACAATAAAGGTTCTGTTCATTTACGAAACCTAAAGCTTTTACTGTACGCTTTAGTGTATTGACAGAATCAAACAAGAAAGCCTTGTCTATCAGAAGTCTTTGACTTATCTCATTTGCTAGATAGGTGGCTTTATCTTTTACGATTGCATGAATGTTTGTATAAGGGTTCTCGGTGCAATAGAGCACTGTTAGCTTTCCTCTTATCCCTTGAATAAAGCCCAAACTAATATCAGATAAGTCCGCATCTCCGATGATAACATTTTCCGCATTTTCGATTGCGTAGCATAATGAATCAAATACCTTGTTACGTTGCATCTGCGAGTTATCTTCAGAGCAAACGACAGTTTGGAATACTTTTTCAAACTCATCGATGATCAGCGTGTCGCAGTTAGCTAACTTATCTAGGAACATATCTTTGTAGATACTGTTAATGACAACACCAAAAGCCTGACAGTTTTCGACCTCGTTCAGCTTATTTGAGGTGTAAGATGTAGCTTGGTGGTCATGGCAAAACTGCTCGACTAGAGCTATCAAGTGAGATACGTACACAACTCGTTCTTTTTCGCTTGCATGTTGTGCAAGCGGGCCGAATAAATGTTTTGTCTTTCCTGTACCCGTAGCGGCCTTAATCGCCAGCGTTGAACACTCTCGTAGCTCATGCTTAAGGTCTATTGAATCTAGCTTTGTGAAATGCTTGCGACTGAACGACTCCGATATAGATGCATTTTTGTCAACAGTTTCCTGACGATTTGATATTTCTTCTTTTAAAGCAATAAGTAAATCGTTAAAAATAATGTGGTTGCACGCGATGTACTTGCACACGATATCTTTTGGTTCCATTGAGATTAGAGGAAACTGATGGCTTAAGTTTTTAGCTATCATTTGAAGGTATTCTTGGCGTGGAGCCAACTCGTAAAGTGCTAACAAATACTCGGTACTTCTACGTTTTGGACATAGAGTTTTTTTTGATTTGGTGTCGAGAACGGGCAGCCGAGTAGTGAAAAAGTTCTTTTGTAGAATATAGATAGCTGTGCTCAAGTGTCTTTGGGAGTCAATGACTACACGAGTAACACTACCGACGGAGTCATGGTAATAGTTTATGACTTTGTCCAACTCACTGTGCTTTGATAAAGCGATTATTCTAGAGTCCATCGACGGGTATTGGATCTCTTTGTTAGATAACAGCGTTATCTTGTTGGTGTTTGCAGCGTTTAAGAGTAGGTGCTCAGATGCCAAGCCTGTTGCGATAGTTGTCATGTCTCAACTTCTTATATCTATCGATGAATAAAAGAAGTGGGATCTTTTGTTATTTATATATACAGAAGAAAAATCCCACTTTTTGACAGCATGCGATGCATGCTAAGAAAGCGAGTTATGCAGCTAGCGCTGTATAATAGGTTTCTTCAAAAAGTGACTGGCGTCTTTCGAGTAATTCAGAGACAACAGCTCTTAGATCTTTATCTAATGCCATCGCTGCGATGACAGTATCAATTTCATGGGATAGGAAGCCGACAGAATTTGCGCCGAGTGAAATCGATGGCGGAAATGATCCGTCATTAATTTTACGGTGTAGTGTAGCTTTAGAGAATGGAATACGTGCTAGAACGTCATGCTTACGTTCGATCTTGAAGTTATTGCTCATAGAAAACCTGTGTTTATATGCTTATTAATCAAGCTGTTGTTGAAAGTTAGGTTTTTGAAACTATGAGTACTAGTGCTCAGCGAAATGCTATTAAATGAGCGATAAAAAAGTATGTAATAAGTTGCTATCGATAAAGTAGCAAACTTCAGGTTTAATTTAGTTTCACTTTCTCCTTTTAAGTCAGTCTGTTGATACAGAGTGAGTCTCTGAACTACGCAGAGAGACTAGATCGAATATCTTAAGTCTGTAAAGAAAAGCCATGAAAATTACATGGCTATTGTGATTTGTGTCACGTAGTGGTGTTCAGTCACCCAATATAGGTTTTGCGATAGTATTAGCACTTTTGGCTGCATCATGGATGAAATTACTCCACCATTCCATGATCTTCCTTCTCTCTTCCAGGTATTGTGCGTTGTTGTAGATATCTCGGATCGTATTTTTATCAACATGTGCTAAAGATAGTTCGATTGCATCACGATTAAACCCTTGCTCATTAAGGGCAGTGCTGCCTATGGATCGCATACCGTGACTGACTAATTTTCCCGTCATTCCAGCACGTTTTAAAGCTGTATTAACGCTTTGGGTGTTAATGTGTCCGCTTTTGCTTGTATCACTGGCAAAGATATATCGTTTGCCTTTGGTAATTGGTTCCATGAACTTAAGGAGCTGTATGCTTGCGTCAGACAGTGGAATCTTATGAACCCTGCGGCTCTTCATTTTTTGCTCAGGGATGATCCAGAGCCTACTTTCGAAGTCAATTTCGTGCCACTGAGCTTGAGCACTTTCTGATGGCCTAGTTAATGTATGGAGCTGAAATTCAAAGGCGCATCTGGTTACCATTTTGATGTTTGCATTTGACATTGCATTCATCAGTAAAGGTAGCTCGTCGGGAGTAAGTGTTTTCATGTGTTCAACGCTGGGTTTCTTGAACGCTTCTCTAATTCCTTGTATTGGGTTCGAATGTATAAAGCCACTATTGACGGCGAAGGCCATAACATCGTTTAAACGTTGGCAGACTCGCTTTACTGTTTCGAGAGAGCCTTTTTGTTCTATAGGTCGTAGCTGTTTGATGACAGTTGGAGCAAGTAGGTCACGAATCGGCAACTGACCGAGATTCGGAAATATGTGTAGCTCTAGAGAGCGCCATATATCTTGTGCGTAACCTGGTGTAATGGAGTGACTTTTAACGTCAAACCATTCTTTAGCGACATGGCGCAGTGTTGTTTCGACCGCTAATTGTTCCGCTGCTGCTTGATTTTTTCGATGAGTCTGAGGGTCTATTTTTTCAGCAACGAGCTGGCGGAACTCTCTTGTTTTCTCTCGTGCTGACGCTAGAGTGATATCGGGATAGATGCCAAGACCGATATTCTTTCGTTTCTTGGTTACAGGGTGTATGTAGTTAAATATCCAGGATTTTGTGCCATTCGGTTTGATACGCAAAAATAAGCCATTACCATCGCCAAGACTATACTCTTTGTCCTTGGGCTTTGCTTTACTTACTTGGGTGGCTGATAACGGTTTGATTATTCGGGCCATTTCTATCTCTTCCTTGCTTAATGTAACACTAGGTATGGTGCTTTAATCAGCGTGTTACATTGAATGTTACTTCATGGAAGAGATTAGATGAAATTCAGTGAGACGCCTTGATACTGATCAATTAAGACTTTTCAAGGGTTTAAAACCAAAAACGGGACGTCCTGAGACGTCCCGATACACGTGTTTGGTGGAGCTGGCGGGAGTTGAACCCGCGTCCAAAAATCATTCATCATTGGTACTACATGCTTAGTCGATCTTTAATTTCACCAGCAACCTGCGAACCGACACGCTAGTTAAAGGCTAACCTGAATTGTTATTCGCGCTTTTCCTCTCAGGTGGGAGAATCCGCGCTAGCTAGTTTGGGTTTGATCTCTTATTGGTCCCCGTCTTACGAGCGGAAGCTAGGGTAAGAGAGCTCTGAGCAGGTTATTAAGCTGCTAGTGCGTAGTTTTCGTCGTTTGCGACTATTTTTTTGCGGCTTTTAACGTGGCCAACCGCCCCACGGCATGCACCTCAGACTTCAAAATTCCTGTCGAATCCTAAATCAGCCCCAAGTGTTATTTGCATAGTACCAGAAAAGCTTTGCCTGTCTAGCACTGTGCGTTTAAGTGCTTAAAATTAACGCAAATTACTCTTCATAATTCGTGCTTTATCTCTCGCCCAATCTTTTTCTTTCATATCAGTACGTTTATCGTGCAGCTTTTTACCTTTCGCTACGCCAACTTTAATCTTCGCCCAAGAGCGAGACCAGTAAAGCGCGGTTGCGACAAGTGTCATGCCTTCACGGTTAATACGACCGATAAGGTTGTCGAGTTCTTTTCTCGACATTAGTAGTTTACGGATGCGTGTTGGGTTCGCCACGATATGAGTACTCGCTTGAGTGAGCGGAGTGATCGTCATACCACTGATGAATGCTTCGCCGTCTCTGATGTAGACGTAGCTTTCTGCGATATTGGTTTTGCCTTCACGTAGGGATTTTACTTCCCAGCCTTGTAGCTCAAGCCCCGCTTCTATCTCATCATCGATGAAATATTCGTGGCGAGCTTTCTTATTAAGCGCAATGGTATTGCTACCGGCTTTTGATTTTGATTTATTCTTTGCCATAATGGCCTCATTATACGGATTGCACCCTAGTTGGGGAATCCTTTTTATTTGCGCTCTGGCCCAATACAATTAAAATTGCAGTTTGTGTTAATGTAACGCTGTCTTTAACAGGAGTCTATATGCCAAAGGTTACTCGTTCAGCATTAGTGTCGTTTAGTGCCGACCAGATGTTCAGCTTGGTCAATGATGTTGCTCGTTATCACGAGTTTTTGCCAGGGTGTTCTGGTTCACGTGTGATCGAATCTTCAGATTCAACTATGGTGGCTTCGGTTGATGTCTCTAAAGCGGGTATCAGTAAAACATTTACCACATCGAACCGCTTAGCGGATGGCGCTGAGATCTTGATGGAGCTGGTGGACGGCCCGTTTAAAAAGCTACAGGGCGGTTGGTATTTTACTCCGCTCGATGAGCAAGCGTGTAAGGTTGAGCTTAAGTTAGAGTTTGAATTCTCTAGCCGAATGATTGAAATGGCATTTGGTAAGGTTTTCAATGAGCTGACGAGTAATATGGTCAGTGCTTTTACTCAACGCGCGAAACAGGTTTACTAAGCCATGACTATTGAATCAGATATGATCCACGTAGAGGTTGTGTTCGCGCTTCCGCACGAGCAGCGTGTGTTTACCTTGGTAGTGAACAAGAACGCGACCGTTGAAGAGATCATCGCACAGTCTGGTGTTTTGGAACTGTATCCAGAAATCGACTTAGCGAAAAACAAGGTTGGCGTATTCAGCCGTAACGTTAAGCTAGATGCGACAGTTCGAGATAAAGACCGTATCGAAATCTACCGAGCACTGTTGGCCGATCCAAAAGAGATTCGCCGTAAGCGTGCTGAGCAAGCAAAAGCAGCAGCTGCTAAATCGTAATGCCAAACAAGTTTGACTAAGAAGAGAGCTCGCGATATTGGCGAGCTTTTTTGTGCCTGTTGGTTAGACAACGCAGATAATTTGTTAGCAGATATTAAAAAGCCTACTCGTGTGAAGTGAGCAGGCTTTTGCGATTCTTGCTTTGTCGACCTATAGCTTTGTCGACTGATAGCTTTATCGGCTAAGAGCTTTGTTGACTGGAAAGCTTTGTTAGTTGAAAGCTAGCGAAGGCTTTCGAAGAACTCATCACTGGCTTCAAAGTCACCATTGATCGTTACTAGAGTGCCTGTGGCATCAAAGTTCACGACAAGGTTTTTCTGGATAGGGTCGTTATGGCCTTTTTGGTGGTGGTAAATGTAGTACCACGTATCTGGATAGCCATTTTCGATAAGCATAGGTGAGCCCATAACGTAACGAACTTGTGTTTTTGTCATGCCAAACTTGAGCTGATCGACAGCTTCTTGTTCAACATAGTTACCCTGATTGATGTCAATTCGATAAACCAACTTCTCTAGTAGAGAGCAACCGGTCAACATTGTTAGTGCAAGTGGAACTGCAACTAACCACTTTTTAATTCGCATAGTTTGAGATCTTTCTTCGCTAAAATACTGCCTGATAATAAACAAGCTCCAGCAAGAAGTAAAAAGCTCCTTGCGCTTTGAGCTTGTTATGACTGGCAATTTTGAATTAAGTTGCAAAATTGCCAAGAATTTTCGGTAAATTATCAGAAAGTTGCCGAATATGTAACCTAAGCTGCGATTAATAACTCTTTTGCATTGGCAAGTGTCGATTCGGTAATTTGGCTGCCACCAAGCAGTCGAGCAAGCTCTGAAACGCGTTGTTGTTCATCAAGCGTGTGCATTTGAGTCTCGGTTTTACCTGATTTCGTGTTCTTCGCAACAAACAGCTGTTGGTGACCGCAACCGGCAACTTGAGGTAAATGCGTCACACACATCACTTGCGTAGATTCGCCCAGTTTTCGAAGCATTTTTCCGACAACCGCAGCGGTTGGTCCACTGATACCCACATCGACTTCATCGAAAATCAGGCTTGGTGTATCCACTTTTTGCGCTGTGATCACCTGAATCGCTAGTGAGATTCGTGATAACTCGCCACCAGAAGCCACTTTAGCAATGGGCTGCATTGGTTGGCCAGGGTTGGTCGAAACAATGAAGGTCACGTTATCCATACCTAATGGAGAAGGGTGTGTGTTGGTGTTGTTTACTTCAATGGCAAACTGCGCTTTTTCCATGCTCAGTTCATGCATGCTTTGCGTGATCAGCTTGTTGAGTTCTTTTGCGTAACGAGTTCGAGATTTATGAAGCTTCTCTGATTTAGCCACGAACGATTGGTATTGGTTTTCTACTTCGTTTGCTAATTCTTCCAACTTGTCATCAGAGCAATCAAGCGCTTCAACTTGTTGTAATAAGTCTTGATGATGCTTATAGAGCTCTTCTGGCAACACGTGATGTTTACGAGACATCGACATTACTTTTGAGAAGCGCTCTTCAACGTAAGCCATACGACCGGGATCAACATCAATGCTGTCTAGGTATGTTCTTAACTCGTTGTTGGTTTCTTCAATCTGAATAATGGCTTCAGACAATAAGTTTGGTAACTCAGCCAATCTTTCATCTAGCTCCGCTAACTGAATTAAGGAGTTATTGGCCGATTGCAGAATACCAAGCGCATTAACTTCTTCACCTTCATAAATAAGCTCGATAGCTTGTTGGCAGGTTGTGGCCAGTTCTCCGCTATTGGAGAGGCGCTTATGCTCTTGTTCGAGGTCTTCATATTCTTCCTCCCCAATAGACAGCTCATTTAACTCTTTGATTTGGTATTCAAGAAGTTGTTTTTGAGCTTGGTTTTGCTGGCTATTTTCACGTAACTCTTTCAAGTGGTTATCGGCTTGTCGCCAGGCTTGGTAAGCATTACGTGTCGATTTCAATAGGTTCAAGTGACCTGCGTATTGATCAAGCATGGCCATTTGGTAATCGCTTTTCATCAACTGATGGTGCGCGTGTTGACCATGAATGTTGATCAACAGCTGTCCAAGCGATTTTAATTGTGAAAGAGGCACGGGACTGCCGTTGATGAATGCGCGAGAACGACCTTCTTTAGAGATGGTTCTGCGTAGGATGCATTCACCGCCATCAAGCAGTTCATTGTCTTCTAACCAGCGGGTAGCATGCAGATTGTTCTCAAGTAAAAAAGCGGCACTGACTTCGGTTTTTTCTTCACCTTGTCGAACCATTCCTGCATCAGATCTTCCTCCAAGACACAAGCCTAAAGCGTCGATAGCGATAGATTTACCCGCACCAGTTTCTCCGGTGATTGTTGTCATGCCTTTAGAGAGTTCTAGCTGTAAAGACTTAACAATAGCGAAATTATTAACACTTAGATGAGCCAGCATTTTTATTTACCTGTATAACTGAACAATACTGTATATAAGCTCAGTATATACTGTTTCTTTATACAGTAAAGTCGACAGGTAAAAATTTTTTGTGACCGATCTCAGAATTGAGCGCGTCCGTAGATCACTGAAACCGCAGTAGATTCCCAATTCAGTTGTTCCTCCCTGTCGGGAGTGGAGGTATAAGGAATTGCAGAGAAGCGAGAGCCTACGGGCTTTCTATGGGCAATAAAAAAGGCTGACGAACGTCGTCAGCCTTTCATAATTCGGTTACTTCTGGCGCTTTTATTCTTTTAGAACAACTTACTCGACCAGCCTAGTTTGTTACGTAGAACATGGTAGTAGTTGTAGTCTTTAGGGTGGATCAGCTTGAGCACATTCGGACTTTGGTAAATGTGGATCTCATCGCCAGGAGAAACTGGTAGCGAGATTTGGCCATCGCAGCTGACTTCCTGTGTACCGCGGTTATCTGGCGATACGATCAGCTTGATACGACGCTTGCCATCCACCACAAGTGGTCGGCTTGAAAGGGTGTGTGGGAACATCGGTACTAATGAAATTGCATTTAAGCTTGATGACAGGATAGGACCACCACCAGAAAGCGAATAGGCGGTTGAACCTGTCGGTGTTGAGACGATCAAGCCATCAGAACGCTGTGAGAAGGCGAAGCTGTCATCGATATACACTTCGAACTCGATCATATGTGCGACTTGACCGGGGTGAAGTACTGCTTCGTTGAGTGCGGCGTTGTGGCTTTTTATTTGGCCATGACGATGAATTTCAGTTTCAAGTAAGAAGCGCTCTTCTTCCATGAATTCACCCTTGAGTACATCAGTAAGCGCACTCTGGAAGTTTTCAGGATTAAGATCGGTAAGGAAACCTAGGTTACCTCGGTTTACGCCAATCACTGAAATATCGAAACGTGACAAGATTCTAGCGGCACCGAGCATATTTCCGTCACCACCCACCACAATGGCGAGATCGGCGCGTTTACCTAATTCAATTAGGCTAGAAAAATGTTCTTGTGGGATATCGTCTAAAATTGTAGCGAGTCTGTCATCCACAAACACTTGATAACCCTCAGTACTTAACCACTGATAGAGCTCTCTATGAGTCTGAATTGCTTGCTGATCTCGAGGTTTACCAATAATGGCGATGACTTCAAATGGCTTTTTCATAACGTTTCCAAACGAATTAGGCTTGAATCAAAATTCTTCATCCCCATAATAAAGGCAAGTTGAACGTCTATGCGAGTGTTTTATATCAATTTGGGGTGCAAACACACCTGTCACTTGCATTGAAAACGAATTCTGGAGAGATCATGAGCAACGAAGAAAACAAAGTAACGGAAGAAGAGCTAGATCAAATCATTGCTGAAGCTGAGAAAGTTGAAGAAGCTGAGCTAAATGAAGAGTCTGTTGATGAGCAAGAAGCAAAAATCGCTCAACTAGAAGCTGCACTACTTTCTAGCGAATCTAAAGTGAAAGAGCAGCAAGATTCTGTTCTTCGCGCAAAAGCTGAAGTTGAAAACATGCGTCGCCGTAGCGAGCAAGAAATTGATAAGGCGCGTAAATTCGCTTTGAACAAGTTTGCTGAAGGTCTACTTCCTGTCATCGACAACCTAGAGCGTGCAATGCAAGCGGCAGATGCTGAAAACGAAGTGGTTAAGCCACTGTTTGAAGGTGTTGAGCTAACGCACAAAACGTTCGTAGACACAGTTGCTAAGTTTGGTCTTAAAGAGATCAACCCTGAAGGTGAAGTGTTCAACCCTGAATTCCACCAAGCGATGTCTATCCAAGAAAGTCCAGATCACGAATCAAACACGGTTATGTTCGTAATGCAAAAAGGTTACGAGTTAAACGGTCGTGTGGTTCGCCCTGCGATGGTTATGGTTGCTAAGTAATGACGTGTTACGCTGCCAAGTGATTGAGTCGCGCATTGACTGAGTAGTCGCGGCGACAAAATAAATCACTGGTTTACGTAAAATGGAAAGAGAGGCATATGCCTCTCTTTTTTTGTGCCTATAACTTGAGACCCCACGTAAATAGTCACCAAAAACGCATTAAGAATGTTGTTCCTTTTATATTACCCAGAACAATGATTTAGAGTTTTATATTATGAAACCAGTTGTTAATGAAGAAATGTTTTGACGTCACACTTGTAATGTTTTTGTAAATAAATGCTTTTAATTGTTATCTTTGTATGTAAAATCCACTGCGATATAGCGATTTAACTCGCATATATAACTATAAAAGTACAAATTTCAAACACAACAAACTGGAGAAGAACGATGGATAAATCGCTCTCAAGTAAGATTTTTGTAGGCTTGTTTGCCGGCCTACTTATTGGTACTGCTATTCAGTACCTATTCAACGGTATTGCAGTATTTGATACTTACCTGCTAGGTCTAGCAGAAGGTGTCGGTGGTATGTTTGTCTCTTTGATCAAACTATTGGTTGTTCCACTGGTATACGTATCTATCGTTTGCGGAATTGTTGAATTGAAAGACATCCGTTCTTTCGGTCGCCTAGGTGGTAAAACTTTTGCTCTTTACATTATCAACACCATCATCGCGATTTCTGCAGCCCTAACTGTTGGCCTTATTTTCCAACCGGGTGCTGGTGCAGATTTAGCCGGAACGATCTCTGAGACAGTTCAACTAACAACAACTGAAACTCCAGATATCTTCTCTCTTGTTGTGAACATCGTTCCTAGCAACCCAGTTCAGGCGTTTGCAAGCGGCGACATGCTACAGATCATCTTCATGGCAATTTTGACTGGTCTTGCTATTCAGGCTCTTGATTCACGTGGCGGTCCAGCGATCAAAACGTTCAAGATGGCTAACGAAATCATGATGAAGCTTATCGGCCTAGTAATGAGCTTGGCGCCATTTGGTGTATTCGCTCTGATGATTCAACTAGGTGCGACACTGAACGCTGAGACACTTATGTCTGTAGCTGGCTATGTAGCGCTTGTTGTTGCGATGCTAGTGTTCTGGATTTTCTTCTTCTACCCAATGATGGTTGGTATCGCGACAGGTATTACGCCTAAGCAATTCCTACGTGCAACTCGTGAGCAAATCCTTTTCTCACTATCGACGGCAAGTTCGAATGCGACTATCCCAGTAACAATGCGCACTCTAACTGAAAAGCTTGGTGTATCAAGATCTGTGGCAGGCTTCGGTGTACCACTGGGTGCGACAATGAACATGTCTGGTGTTTCTATCTACATCGCACTAGCGACAATGTTCGTAGCAAACGCATTCGGTCAACCAATCAACACGGCTGACATCTTTACTCTGGGTCTAACTATCTTGCTACTGTCTATCGGTGCTGGTGGTGTTCCTGGTGGTGGTGTTGTAATGGTAGGTGTTCTATTGCACCAACTAGGTTTACCACCAGAAGGTCTAGCTATCATTGCTGCGGTAGACCGTATCAACGATATGTTCTGTACTTCTTCTAACGTAGTAGGTGATACAGCGGTTAACACTATCGTTGCTAAGTCTGAAGGCGAAATCGGCGTTGAAACAAACGAAGAAGCTGAGCTAAAGAAAGCAGAAGCGTAATCAGAGATTTTCCTCTATAGATGAAATCTAAGTGGAAAGCCTGAATAGACAAACGGAGCCTAAGTGGCTCCGTTTTTTATTGGGTGATAACCCCAGTTACTGGGCTTATGTGAAGGTAATGATATGTATTCGTGTCTAACCATTCCTTTTATCAAAATAAATGTGAAAAAATCCAGTATCCCCCCTTGAAAAGGATTCGTGAGCCCTTATCTATGGTGCATACGAAAGCAAAATACATTTGCATTTAAATTTTGTGTATTAGGGTTGAATCCCTGATTACTACCCCCCACATAGTGGGTATAGCAAAAAACTAAATAGAATTTATTCGGAGAAAGCCTGATGGGTCGAATCATTGGTATTGATTTAGGTACTACTAACTCTTGTGTTGCTGTTCTTGACGGTGACAAACCACGCGTATTAGAAAATGCTGAAGGCGAACGCACAACAGCATCGGTAATCGCATACACTGAAGGCGAGACGCTAGTTGGTCAACCTGCGAAACGTCAAGCTGTTACTAACCCTCAAAACACGCTATACGCGATTAAGCGTCTAATCGGTCGTCGTTTTGAAGATGAAGAAGTTCAACGCGATATCGAAATCATGCCTTTTAACATTGTTAAAGCTGATAACGGTGATGCATGGGTTGAAGCGCAAGGCCAAAAAATGGCTGCTCCTCAAGTATCTGCTGAAGTTCTTAAGAAAATGAAGAAAACAGCTGAAGACTTCCTAGGCGAAGAAGTAACTGGCGCAGTAGTAACTGTTCCTGCTTACTTCAACGATGCTCAACGTCAAGCAACGAAAGATGCTGGCCGTATCGCTGGTCTAGATGTTAAACGTATCATCAACGAACCTACTGCTGCTGCTCTGGCTTACGGCCTAGACAAGCAAGGTGGTGATCGCACTATCGCTGTATACGACCTTGGTGGTGGTACATTCGATATCTCTATCATCGAAATCGACGAAGTAGAAGGCGAGAAGACTTTCGAAGTACTTTCAACTAACGGTGATACTCACCTTGGTGGTGAAGATTTCGATAACCGCATGATCAACTACCTAGTAGATGAGTTCAAGAAAGAGCAAGGTATCGACCTTAAAGCTGATCCACTAGCAATGCAGCGTGTTAAAGAAGCAGCAGAAAAAGCGAAAATCGAGCTTTCTTCTACTACTCAAACTGACGTAAACCTACCTTACGTTACTGCTGATGCGACTGGTCCTAAGCACATGAACATCAAAGTGACTCGCGCGAAGCTTGAGTCTCTAGTTGAAGACCTAGTTCAACGTTCTCTTGAGCCACTAAAAGTTGCTCTAGCAGATGCTGACCTATCTGTAGGCGAAATCACTGACGTTATCCTAGTAGGTGGTCAGACTCGTATGCCTATGGTTCAAGCTAAAGTAACTGAATTCTTCGGTAAAGAGCCACGTAAAGACGTGAACCCTGACGAAGCTGTTGCAATGGGTGCTGCTGTTCAAGGTGGTGTACTAGCTGGTGAAGTTAAAGACGTTCTTCTTCTAGACGTTACTCCTCTATCTTTCGGTATCGAAACGATGGGCGGCGTAATGACTAAGCTTATCGAGAAAAACACAACTATCCCTACTAAAGCGGATCAAGTGTTCTCTACAGCTGAAGACAACCAAAGCGCAGTAACTATCCACGTTCTTCAAGGTGAGCGTAAGCAAGCGACTTACAACAAGTCTCTTGGTCAGTTCAACCTAGAAGGTATCCAACCAGCACCACGTGGCATGCCACAAGTTGAAGTAACATTCGACCTAGATGCTGATGGTATCCTGAACGTATCTGCTAAAGATAAAGCGACAGGTAAAGAGCAGAAGATCACTATCCAAGCATCAGGCGGTTTGTCTGAGGAAGAGATCGAAGCAATGGTTCAAGAAGCAGAAGCTAACAAAGAAGCTGACAAGAAGTTCGAAGAGCTAGTAACTGCACGTAACCAAGCTGATCAAATGATTCACGGCACTAAGAAGCAAGTAGAAGAAGCTGGTGAAGCTCTACCTGCAGACGAGAAAGCTAAAATCGAAGCAGCTATCGAAGCTCTAGAATCAGTTAAGTCTGGTGACGACAAAGAAGCTATCGACGCTAAAGTTCAAGAACTTATGCAAGCAGCTCAAAAGCTAATGGAAATTGCTCAACAGAAAGCTCAAGCTGAACAAGCTGGTGCTGACGCTGGTGAACAACCTAAGCAAGACGACGATGTGGTAGACGCTGAGTTCGAAGAAGTAAAAGAAGACAAAAAATAATTTCGTCGCAGAGTAGCCTGATTTCGTTGTCGGAAGTGCTCACCTACTAGCGTAGGCTCCGCGCTTCCTCCTAGAACTCAAGCTACTTGCTTAGAAATTCATTGTCTCAAAGACTTATTATTGCGGGCGTCAGAGGTAACTCTCACGCCCGTAAATTTGTATTTAGACTTGTCGATCTAGATAATAGCTTTATTCGGCGTTTCAGCCGACAGAACTTTTATCTAGATTGATACACAGACTGCTGAAGTGATCATTCGGCAGTAGCAATTATTTTGGTGACCTAGAACATGTCAAAACGTGATTTTTACGAAGTATTAGGCGTAAGCCGCGATGCATCAGAGCGCGATATTAAAAAAGCGTACAAACGCTTAGCGATGAAATTCCACCCGGACCGTAATCAGGGTGATGAAAGCGCAGCAGACAAATTTAAAGAAGTAAAAGTAGCGTACGAGATCCTAACCGATGCTCAAAAGAAAGCAGCTTACGACCAATACGGCCACGCAGCTTTTGAACAAGGTGGCATGGGTGGCGGCGGTTACGGCGGCGGTGGCCAAGGTGACTTCGGCGATATCTTCGGTGACGTATTTGGCGATATCTTCGGCGGCGGTCGTCGTGGTGGTGGTCAAGCGCGTGCACAACGTGGTTCTGATTTGCGTTACAACATGGAGCTTTCTCTAGAAGAAGCCGTTCGTGGTGTATCTAAAGAGATTGAAGTACCAACACTTGTTGAATGTGACATTTGTGATGGTAGCGGCGCGAAAGCGGGTTCTTCTGCACAAACGTGTGGTACTTGTCATGGCCACGGCCAGGTACAAATGCGCCAAGGTTTCTTTGCGGTTCAACAGACTTGTCCTACTTGTAATGGTAAAGGCAAGATCATCAAAGACCCATGTAACTCATGTCATGGTCAAGGTCGCAAACAGAAGACGAAAACGCTTAACGTTAAGATCCCAGCAGGTGTTGATACTGGTGATCGCATTCGTCTATCTGGCGAAGGCGAAGCAGGGGAGCACGGCGCTCCAGCTGGCGACTTGTACGTACAAGTACACGTAAAAGAGCACAATATCTTTGAGCGTGACGGCAACAACCTTTACTGTGAAGTGCCAGTGAGCTTCTCTATGGCTGCTTTAGGTGGTGAAGTTGAAGTTCCAACACTCGATGGCCGTGTAAACCTTAAAGTGCCAGAAGAGACACAAACGGGCCGTATGTTCCGTATGCGTGGCAAAGGCGTGAAAGGCGTTCGTGGCGGCGGTGTGGGTGACCTAATCGTTAAGCTAGTGGTTGAAACACCGGTTAAGCTAAGCTCTCGTCAAAAAGAACTACTGCGTGAATTTGAAGAAACATGTTGTGGTGAAGCTGCAAGCAAGCACAAGCCAAAATCTGAAGGTTTCTTCAGCGGCGTGAAAAACTTCTTTGATGACCTAACTAAGTAATCAACTGATTAGATAAATAGGTTATTGACACGTTAAGTTGTTGATCTTTAAATTATTGACACTTCAATTTAATGATAAAAGTAGAAAAGCCTGCTCATGTAGCAGGCTTTTTTGTGTCTATAGATTTGTGTTTTTTGATTGGTATAAAAGAAGCTCATAGCAAAAATAATCGAAATTTTTCAGATCACCCCCTAGAGGCTTTAGTGTCTCCTCTTGTTACTTCCAACACGCTTGAGGCTCTGAAACACCTGAGTGATGTAACTCCAGAATATCAGTCGGTGAGTCTAAGCAGTCATCATTTGTCTGTGGTGCGTGTGGTTCAGCTTGAATGGAGTATGAGGTACTGCTAGCCGAAATTGTTAGTGTATACCTGCTTGTATCGGTATCGCAAAACGAGCACGTCCCTCCAGAAACTATGTTTCCAGCAGCCGTGGCATAATTTCCGGCGTAAGCACTCTCAAGTTCAAGTTGGATTTTTGCCATATCTCCTATCGCTGTCATTCGATGCGATTTTAACACATGGCTTGTGTAGCTTGGATAAGCTATTGCACTGAGTACTCCTACAATGGCAACAGCGATCAATAATTCGATCAGTGTCATTCCTTTCATACTTAAATTGTTGTTGTTACATCTTTTTATTCGAATCTTCACGAGTAGTTTCCTTTCATAACCCTGTCCATTTTTCTCGGGTGGTAGCATCGGTGCAAGATTAAACATGCTTACGCACCTGATTACATAGGAATTTGGGAAATGACTCGCGGGTTTACTTTATTAGAGCTGTTAATAACGGTGTCGATACTGTCGATATTGGTAGCGACGGCTGCTCCGAGTTTTAGTTCAGTCACCCAAACAGTCAAGATACAGCGCCTTGCTGGGGAGTTGAATGGTTTCTTAGTACAGGCAAAGTCTGAGTCTGTGAAAAGAAATCAAAAACTCTGGGTACATTTCTCGACGGCTAAAAATGAAGAGCAATCTACGGGGGAGTGGACTGTATGGTTGAAGCCTACGGAAGATCTGTCTGGTGATACATTGCTGATGTTGTCGGGAGAACCGTTTCGAGATTTATCGTTTTCTCATAACTATACAGGCTCAAAAATCAGCTTTGAAAGTGTAAGAGGAAGGCCTGCCAGAGGTACGATTTACTTGGCTCCTAAAAGAGCTTCAACCGACCGGCTTTTGATTAAACTATCTAGCCCTCCGGGGCGAATTAAAGTGTGCGGCGAATCAGGCGCTCAGTATGGTTACTATGCTTGCTAAGGCCCGCAGCAGAAGCTTGCGAAAGCAAAAGGGCGCATCTCTCATTGAACTGATGGTTACCTCCGTTATTGGTGTATTCGCGATTGCTATTATCGGCAGCGTATTTATGACGGGGCACAGAATAGCCAAAGATAAAGGCATTGAGCTATTGCTGCTGCAAAACCTTACGAGCGCGATGCAGGTAATGAAAGAAGATATTCAACGAGCAGGCTACGATGGTTCAAATGGTGAATCCCTGAAGCTATTAGATGCCGTTAATACGATTCATGTTAGCGGTGGTGTTGAGGTGGGGTTCGTCTATTTGAAAGAGGGATCAACTGACGGAAAAAATTACAGGAATATCGTGTATAAAAAGGAGGGGACTCGATTGAAAGTTTGTGAAAAGGGCGTTCTTACTCCAGGGAACATTTTAGCTCATGATCAAGTTACCTCATGCTACTCACTTTTCGACGATAGCATTATTTCCGTCGACGATTTATCAATATCCTCACAAGTGTTGAGCAAAAATGGGGTGAGCACTACGCTCACTGATTTGAATATTGTTGCGTCAATTCCGAGTGCTGGGATCTCTAAAGGCGTCGCTATAACCGTTAAGCAAAGGAATTGGCAATGACCTCGGTAAAGCAGCAAGCTGGAGTAGCTACGTTGTTAATCACATCTGTTTTAGTGTTGAGTGCTTTAATTGTTACTTTGGGCACCTATCGCAGTGTTTTTCATCAAATTAAGGTCGCGCAGAATGAAGTTCAAGTTCGCAAAGCTCATTGGAACGCGGAGGCTGGGTTGGAGTGTGGTTTTACCTATATAGCTGAAAATGATCTCACGGCTATTCCCAATGATTTAATGAATCACTGTCAGCAGTCGAAAGTCCTCACGTTGAAATCAGATAACCTAACACCGAATATATTGGTGTCGAGTGCTCACTATTTATCTCTCAACAAAGAGATAAGTTTTAACAATTCGTCGGGGCTAGGGGCGATGCAAACCAATTCGAGTTTGGAGTTTATTTCTGATCACAATATCGATATTACCCCAGATATTAGTCTTACTGCGGTCGGTGGTATTAACGAATGTGTGTCTGTTCGGTTCTTAGATAGTGTGATCTATAAAAACCAAGGCGGCGGGCGTTTAAAGACAATCACACCTACGGGCGGCCTCCCTCCTTTTCCTACCTTTGAGTCTTGCCAACCGACAACCGATATTAGCCGCAATGCAACCATTGATTCAGTTGGGTCATTGCCTTCAAATGCTTTTCAATCAGATTTCAAATTTGACCCAGCCATCGATACTTTCTCTAATTACTTTGGGGTATCTAAAACGCCAGAAAATATTGACCAGATTAAGCGTGATTATCATGTGATTGACCTCATTGACAGGACTGTATCTCCCCCCAAGCACATTGATTTAGTCAATGGGAAGTATCAAGGTAATAAGTGTAGCCAAGCGATTAATAACGCCTTTACTAGTGGCAAAGATAAGGTGTGGGTGATAGGTGATTGCGTGGTCTATCACCCACCAATTAATGTGGTAGAACCTATCCCCGGTGTTATTACTCCACGTTCATTAGTGATTCAAGATGGCATCGTTGCGAACGGTAATGCAAGTGTGTTTGATGGTTCCTTTTATCACCTAAATGATATGATCATATACGACGAACCAGCCTCACCTGATGTTGATACGGACCTATTGAGCGGCTTATGGGCCAAAGTTCCAAATACGATACCTATCGCCGGCTTAGTGCAGAGCAATTCGGTTTATATTGGATTTGCTTCTTTTTTTCCCAAGGGAGGGATGTTCTTTGATTCAGTAGGCGGGTTATCGACAATTCAAGGTTCGATTAACTTAGATTACACAGGCGAATACAACCCCCATAGTGTTCCTTTGAAAGCCAAATGGAAAAAGGGATCATGGAATGACTTATAAAAATTCAGGTTTTAGCTTGATAGAGGTCCTGATCTCTTTTCTATTGATCGGTATCGCTTCGCTAGGGTTGGTTAAGCTACAGGTCTATGCAGAACAAAAATCGGATTACGCGCTGCACAGTGTAGAAGCGCTTCACTTTGCTGAAAGGCAGATGGAGTATTATCGAACTCGTGTATCGGATGTGGGGGGAGCTGTAGGGTTAATCCTTTTTACGGATCTCAATCAAGCGGACTACTGTCGCAATGCGACAAGTTCGGATCCTTTATCTGGTTTGTCGGGCTCTGGGTATACGATGAGCTGTGAGGTGACAAATGCCAGTGGTGCCTTGTCTCACGCTTTGAAAAACATTACGGTGACTGTTGCATGGCAAGATCGCATGAACCGTGCGCAAAGCATTCGCCTCGAAACTATGCTCTCCAAATACAGTGAATTTGATTGATCTATTAAGCAAACGTTTACTGCATGCCAAGCCCTACGCTTCTCCTTTACTGATAGTTTTCACTCCTCGGACATTGTTTACGTGCCAGTTAAAACTCTGTATATGGAATGGTGTTTTTTGTGTTTTTATATTGTTGCTGTTGTACAGTATTTTTGCAAAATATGTCTCCATTTATGGAAAATGATGTGGAACCTTGTGCTTTTTAACAGCGACTTTAATAGAATATGTGCTGTACCAATAGGCCATGGTCAAAACTTATATTAGGCCTAAACAAACAACATCACATATGGAGTTACAATGAGTAACCAAGCCGTAAAAAAAGCACCATCGACTGAGAAGATCAGTGGTATGGACCGCTTTCTAAACTTCATTGAACGCGCCGGCAACAAAATTCCAGATCCAGCAATTCTGTTCTTCTGGGCTCTAGTTATTGTATGGGTAGCATCTGCACTTTTATCGAATCTTTCATTCGACTTAATCAACCCTCAAACGGGTGCTGCTCTTGAAGTAAACAACCTACTTACTGGTGAAGCGCTTGCTAGCTTCCTAGCGAATATGGTTACCACGTTCACAGGCTTCGCACCGCTAGGCATCGTACTTGTTGCTATGCTAGGTGTTGGCGTTGCTGACTCTTCAGGCTTCATTACGACTGGCCTTAAGAAGATGCTTAACTTCACGCCAGCTAAGTTGCTAACGCCAATGCTAATTCTTGTTGCTATCGTGTCTCACACAGCAGCAGATGCAGGTTACGTTCTAGTAATCCCTCTTGGCGGTATCATCTTCCACGCAGCGGGTCGTCACCCTCTAGCGGGTATTGCAGCAGCGTTTGCTGGTGTATCCGGTGGTTTCTCAGCGAACTTCATTCCTTCAGGTATTGACCCGCTACTCGCAGGTTTCACTCAAACAGCGGCAAACGTTCTTGACCCTGCATACGTGATCAACCCTCTAGCGAACATCTTCTTTACTGGTTTGTCTTCAATTCTAATTGTGGCAATTGGTTGGTACGTTACAGAGAAAATCATCGAGCCTCGTCTTGCTAATACGCCTGTCGATGAAGATGCAGAACAAGCACCTGATCTAGGTACGTTTACAGCCATTGAATCTAAAGCATTCAAATTCGCTGGTTGGGCAATGGTTGCCGGTATTGGTCTGCTTATCGCGGCTCTAATGCCTGAAAACTCAGCACTTCGTTCACCAGAAGGCGAACTAACGGCGTTCTCAGCACCAGTAATGAAGTCTATCGTTCCTCTGATCTTCATCCTGTTTATTATTCCGGGTATCGTCTACGGCCGTGTAGCGGGTACCTTCAAGAATAGTAATGATGTTATCAAAGCAATGTCTGAGACGATGGCAACGATGGGCGCATACATTGTAATGTCGTTCTTCTGTGCTCAGTTCCTATCAGCATTTGCTCAATCAAACATCGGTACTATGCTGGCGCTTTACGGTGCTGAGGGCTTGAAAGCAATGGATCTTCCTGGTGAAGCAACGGTTGTTGGTATGATTCTACTAACGGCTTCAGTTAACCTTCTTGTAGGTTCAGCTTCAGCAAAGTGGGCACTGATTGGTCCTATCTTAGTTCCTATGTTAATGGTTGTAGGTATCTCTCCTGAGCTATCTCAAGCGGCTTACCGTGTAGGTGATTCAGTGTCTAACATCATCTCTCCACTGATGGTGTTCTTCCCACTGGTTGTTGTTTACTGTCAACGTTACGTTAAGTCGACAGGTATCGGTACTCTAGCTTCTCTAATGATGCCATTCTCGATTGCTATGCTAATCGGTTGGTCTATCTTCTTGCTAGGTTACTGGGCTCTTGGTATCCCGCTAGGTATCCAAGCTCCTTACACTTACACAATGTAAGATTGAACTAAGCAAAATTAAGCTTTATTCATTGCTAAGCCCGCACCGAAATGTGCGGGCTTTTTTTTGGTTCATCGCGGATTAGCGGGAACTTAAAACAAAAACGGTAG